>JALYIN010000080.1 GCA_030775765.1 Verrucomicrobiota bacterium | reverse complement strand
GTCTCCTCCACTTTCCACATCGCGGCCCGGCGATGCTCGGCGAAACAATTCAGCGCGCCTAGTTCCGCCAGCGTCCGCAGTTCCTCTTTCGTCAATTCGACCCGCCGCTTAAAATCATCGAGCGACTCGAACGCCGCGCGCTCGCGTTCCGCCAGGAGCGTTTCGCCATGTTCCTTCCTCAAACCGTTCACGACACGAAATCCCAACCGCATGGTGTCATCGGAAACCACCGTGCAAACCCAATTCGATTGGCGCGCGCAGACCGGCAGCATTCGCACCCCATGGCGCTGCGCGTCTTTCACAATCGTGGCCGGCGTATAAAAACCCATCGGCTGATTGTTGAGCAAACCCGCGTAGAACTCCGGAGCGCGATGCACTTTCAGATACGCGCTGCCATACGCGAGGATGGCAAAGCTGATCGCGTGCGACTCCGGAAAACCGTAGAGCGCGAACGACGTGATCGATTGCAGGATCTTCTCGATCACATCCGGCGCCACGCCGTTTCTTTCCATCGCGGCGCGCAGCTTCACACTCACTTTGTTCATCCGTTCCTCGGAACGATGAAAGCTCAGGGCGCGGCGCAGCTCTTCCGCTTCGCTGCCGGAAAAATCGGCCATGATCATGGCGATCTTCAGCATTTGCTCCTGGAACAACGGAACGCCGAGGGTGCGCGCGAGCACCGGCTTTAACCGCTCATCGAAGTAGGTGATTTCTTCGCGCCCGGCGCGTCGATTCAGATATGGATGCACCATGTCCCCCTGGATCGGGCCCGGACGAATGATCGCGACTTCGATGACGACGTCGTAAAAGCATTTCGGCTTCATCCGCGGCAAGGTCGCCATCTGGGCGCGGCTCTCGATTTGGAAAACGCCGATCGTGTCGGCTTCCTGCATCATCTGGTAGGTCGGCGCGTCGTCAGTTGGGATGTGGGCGAGATCGATTGGCCGGCCACGTTCCCGGCACAACTCGAACGCGTCCTGCAGGACCGACATCATCCCCAGGCCTAACAAGTCCACTTTGACGATCCCGAGATCTTCGCAGTCGTCCTTGTCCCATTGCGCGACGACGCGACCGGGCATCGAAGCGTTTTCGAGCGGCACAAACGAGCTGAGTTTTCCCTGGCAAATGATCATGCCCCCCGAGTGCTGGCCCAGATGGCGCGGCAAACCGTAAATCGATTGATAGAGCGAGATGAACGCCGGCATCCGCGGATGCGCCTTCGGCAAACCGGCCTGCTCGATCTGCGCAGCGAGGTCGAGGGTGTGCGGAAAATCGCCGCTGGCGAAAAGATGCGAGAAACGATCGAGAATGTTCGGCGAAAAGTTTAGCGCCTTGCCGATTTCGCGTGCGGCGCTACGACCACGATAACTGATGACATTCGCCGTCATGGCTGCGCCGTGTTTGCCGTAACGACGATAAATTTCCTGGATGACGCTCTCGCGCCGGTCGCCACTCGGCAGATCGAGATCGATGTCGGGCCAGCCTTTCCGGCTTTCGCTGAGGAAGCGCTCGAAGACGAGATTGTTGCTGACCGGATCCACCGGCGTGATGCCGAGGCAATAACAGACCGCGCTGTTCGCCGCGCTGCCGCGGCCCTGGACCATGACATTGTGTTCGCGGCAGAAATTGATGATGTCCCAGACAATCAAAAAATAGCCGGAGAACCCGAGCCGCTGGATAAGGCTGAGCTCTTCCTCGAGCTTCCGTTTTACCGCCGTGCTGATCGAGGTGTAACGCTGTTGGGCGCCGAAGAGCGTGATGGTGCGCAGGAACGAATTCATGTCGTGTCCGTCGGGAACGGGGAATGACGGGAATTCGTAGCCGATGTTTTCGAGAGAAAATTCGAGGCGATCGGCGAGCCGGGCGGTGTTTTCGATGGCATCGGGGCGATCGCGAAAGAGCGCGCGCATTTCCGCGTCGCTCTTCAAATGACGCTCGGCGTTTTGGGTGAGGAGTTTGCCGGCGGCGTCGAGATGAGTGTGCTCGCGGATGCAGGTGAAAACGTCGAGGACCTGCCGGCCAGAAGGGCGCGCGTACTGGACACCGTTCGTGGCGATAACCGGCAGCCGAAATTGTTCCGCCAAATCACAGAGCTTTTGATTCGCGCGATCTTCGGCCCGGAGGAAATGGCGCTGGATTTCGACGTAAACGTTTTCGCGGCCGAAAACGTCGATGAGTCGTTGTGTCCTGTCCCGGGTAGGGTGGGCGTCTCGCCCGCCGGTTTCGGC
>JALYIN010000079.1 GCA_030775765.1 Verrucomicrobiota bacterium | reverse complement strand
GGGACAAGAAGCTGCGCCCCACGTTTCTTCGCTGAGCTCGAACGGTAAAATGTAGCCGCCTGCCGGACTGCGATCCCGAACAGCCACGCTCGAAACAGTCCCTTCTCTGAAAAGGTGCCGATCGCCTGGATGGCAGCTTCGATCGACGCCTGCGCGACATCCTCCGCATCCTGTTGTTCGAACGAATGGTAGAGGCGGTGCAGGAAAGTCACGAGCACCGGCCAGACCTTCGGGAACAGCAAACTCCACGCAGCCAAGTCACCCTCCTTACATCGCTGGCCGAGCGCTTCGATCTCTTCGAATCTGGATTCTGCTCCGGTCATTGCAGAGCGGTTTGGCGACGAATGCGACGCGCCGTTGAGCGGCGTCCGGGCAATTTCGCGCGGCGCCGTAAAACCATTCCTGCGCGTTTCGGCGGCGGCAGAAGCACAGGCAGTCAGTCGGCTTCCAAGGATCAACATCGTCTTCTTTGAACTCTGTTGGCGATCGCTCGTTCATCTTGCGATCCCTACAGGTGTGTAGTGATTGCCGACGGCAATCCTTCAACTTTCTCGAAATTTTTCGGTTCGGGAGGCGGACTTAAGGGAGCTGACCTCGTCAGTAGGTCTCAACCGGCGAGCGTTTCCCGTCCTCGGGGCTTCGCTTGGCAGCTTCCTCTTCGCCAAGCACCGCCACGCGCAAATCCAAAATCTCGGCATCGATTTCCTTGAACCGCGCTTCGGAGAACGTGGTTGGCGGGGCCAATTTCTTTTTTGTTCGCGCTACGCTTTCGAGCGCGCGTTCAATCTGCACCGACGGAAGATTGCCGAGAATGGAATGCACTTCGGCGATCGCTGCGCCGCGATGGCAAATCATCACCCAGTCGTTGCCCGCCTCGATCGCAAATCGAATGGTATCCTCCAAACCGTATTCATTCAGAATCGCGCCCATATCGAGGTCGTCCGTCATGATGAGGCCATCGTATCGAAATTCCTCTCGCAACAGGTTCGTAACGATCTCGCGCGAAAGAGAGGCGGGGCGTTTCGCGGCGTTAAACGCCGGATACCAGCCGTGGCAAATCATCATGCTATCGACGGTGCCGACAAATTGCCGGAAGACCGCCAGCTCTTCTTCGTTCAACTGCGCCCGCGACCGCTCGATTTTCGGGAGATCATGATGCGCATCCACGGTCGCGGCGGAATAGCCTGGGAAATGTTTCCCGCAGCTCAGGATCCCCTCCCCGCGCATGCCGTCGTTGAACGCACCCGCGAGGCGGACGACCTGCTCGACATTCTTTCCATAGCACCGTCCGCGAAGGGAATTGTCGGCGGCGTCATCGAAGGAAATGTCGAGGACCGGGCAGAGATCGAGGTTGAAACCGAAAAGCCGGAGAAGCCGCCCGGTGATCTCGCCGTGGCGGCGGACGAGGGAAACGTCGTCGCGATCACGGAGCTGTTGCGCGTTTGGCGGCTCGTTCCCGATCAGCCGCAGCCGGGAAACGCGGCCGCCTTCCTGGTCGATCGTGATGATCGGCTCGACCTTGCTCACATTGCGCAGATCATCGATCAATCTCCGAAGCTGCGCTGCGCTCTGGATATTGCGGCCGAAAAGGATGAAGCCGCCCGGCTGGACGCGGCGAAACAGCGCCGCCGTTTCCGGATCGAGTTCGTAACCGGGAACGCCGGTGAGGATCAATTGACCGGGCGAATTTGTCTTGGTTGTCATTCTAAGCGAAGCGCAGCGGAGCCGAAGAATCTCTCGATTATCTCCGGGAAAAAGCGAGAGATTCCTCGACTGCGCTCAGAATGACAACAGAGTAACTTACGCTTTGAAAAAGATCGGCATTTTCGGCGGCACGTTCGACCCGATTCACCACGCGCATCTGGTCTTGGCGCGTGATGCCCTCGAGCAGTTGCAGCTGGAGAGCGTGATCTTCATCCCGGCCGCGATCGCCCCTCACAAGCTCGGGCGAACGACGGCCGCGGCTGAGATTCGCCGGGAAATGGTGCGCGTGGCCATTGAAGGCGAGCCACGGTTTTGTCTGGACGCGATGGAGCTGGAACGCCCCGCGCCCTCCTACACTGTGGACACGGTGGAAGCATTGAAGGCGCGGGAGCCGGACACCGAATTCGTTTGCCTGATCGGCGAAGACAATGTCGCGGGGCTGCCGACCTGGCATCGTTTCGCCGACCTTTCGAAGATGGTTCCGTTCGTCGTGCTGGATCGCAGCGGCTTGAAGACGGCGCATCCCTATCCGGTGGTTCGACGGCTCCTCGATATTTCGGCGAGCGATATCAGAAACAGGGTTGCACGCGGGCAATCCATTCGTTATCTCGTACCGCCGGCGGTCGAGAAAATCATTCGCGACCGCGAGCTTTACCGGGAGCCCTAGAAAATCACCGCCGAAGATTTAGCCAAAACCTGCGCCCATCTCGCTGCCGACAAGAAAGCAGAGGAGATCGTGGTCCTCGATCTCCAGGGCATCTCGAGCTTCACCGATTTCTTCGTCATCTGCTCGGGAACTTCGGAGCCGCAACTAAGGGCGATCGCGGGCGCAATCGAAGATGGATTGCGGCAGGAGCACGGCGTTCGCCCCGGCTCCGTGGACGGGTTTCCCGCGAGCCAATGGATCGTGCTCGATTACCTGCAAGTCATCGTGCACGTCTTCCACCGCGAGAAACGCGAATTCTACAGCCTCGAAGATCTCTGGGGCGACGCGCCACGTGTGGCGTGGGAGCTGGCACCAGCCAAACGGTAAGTTACTTCGGCTTGGCCGAGGCCGAGGGGGACGGCTTCGCGGGCGCAGTAGAGACCGAGGGCGATGGCTTCGCTACCGGGCTGGTCCCAGTCGATGGCGCGGGAGACACCGATACCGATGGCTTGGCGGCCGGCGCGGGCGCTCCC
>JALYIN010000078.1 GCA_030775765.1 Verrucomicrobiota bacterium | reverse complement strand
GATTGTACACCCGCACTCGAGTCGCGTTGAGGTCGAGATTGATTTGTTTGTTCACATCGAACTGGCTTAATCAGTGGTTGCAAGCATCCGCGATTCGCAGACTGCGAACACGCGATCGTTCAGATGGCTTCTCGGCATCTGTGGTCGTGGCTGAGGTTGAAGATGGCGGCCGCGTTGGCGGTGACTTGCCGGTCATCGCGGCGGTCGCTTGCGAATCGGCGGCAGGTTGCATTCGGATCGTGTTTTGAATGGGGGCACGTCCGCGAGCGAAATTGTTGACGTTGTCGTGCTGACGCTGAATTTTGGCTAAACTGCGCGATCGTTTCGGTGCTGATCGCCACGCCAACAGCTGCGAGCAGTTCGCGAATAACGTTGAGCGATATGGCCGTCTGTCGTAGCTCGATGATCCCGCCTTTCATGGGAATCGGCTTTGCGTGACGCACCCGTGGCGGCGGCGTGAATGCGCGCGCGCGACCCCATTGAAAGGCCGCATCCGCGTTGGGATGTCTGCGCGTTCGCCGAGACGTTTGGGAGCGGGTTAGCGACGGGGCAGAAATTCCTTAGTTGTGCTAAGGGGTAGGGCGTCCCTCCTTAAAAACTCTGGGTGCATACACCCTCAGTTCTCTCAGAACGGCGTCGTTGGCGGCCGAAGCTGTGACATGAACGCGGCTCCCTGTTGTTGCCTTCGCCGAAGTCGGACGGAGCGCTTTTCACATGTATGCGAAAACCAGCAGTCCGATTAAGCCGAGAAAAATCACACACCCCATTGCTAATAGCAGCATGGCGGGTTCGAGCCCCGTAGGCTCCGGGGATTTTTGTATTACATTAATTCGAAGCGCGCGCTTTAGCCGACGCGTTCTCTTTCGCCAAAAGCTGCAGGGTTTCGGTTGCACCGCGCTGTTCAGCGTAATCTCGCGGCAACATACCGCGCTTATCGCGTAGGGAAGCATTCGCGTGCAGCGCTATGAGTGTTTTCGCTAATAAAGGATCAGCATTCTGCGCGGCGTAGTGCAACGCGGTAAATCCGCTCTTTTCGTCGGCAGCGTTAATATTGGCCCCGTGCGCCGCTAAAAAGCGACAAATGTCGGCGCTTCCATTCATTGCCGCATTCAGAAACGGACCTCGTTTGTCTTTATCCTTATCGTTCAGGGTCGCACCCTTGTTTAGCAGGAGCTCGACAACCTCGACGTTTCCGGAATGGCAAGCTGCCAGCAATGGAGTAACACCCTCGTCAGTTGCCTTTTTAACCGACGCACCGCGTTCAAGAAGAAACCGCGCTGTGGGCAAGTCCGCATTCAGGCAGGCTTGAATTAATGGAGTTGTCCCGTTTGGTTCAGGAACATCTACTGCTGCACCGTGATCGAGTAGGAGCTGGAATACGTCAGATTGCTTTTGCTTCAGCGTACGAACCAAGAGAACGCCCAACCCTTCCGGACCTATTTCGGACAAGTTTTCTACTAAGAAGCGCGTGACCTCTCCTTGCCGATTCTCGATTGTTGAAGCAAGTGAAGTTAACAAGGTCACGCGGTTTCCGAAAACATCGTCGATCTTACCTGTATCGACAGAAATTCGATAACGACGCATCGAATCCACAACAGCTTTGACGATGGGAAGTTCTCCGCGTTGGGCAGCGTCGTTTAACATCGGTCCAAGCAGCTTCGACGCATTCGAGCAACGATTGACGCGTTCGAGCAAAAGATTAGCAATCGGCAGCGTCCCTTCGTAGCCAGCCGCGAGATACGCGCCCATCTCATTGCCCATTTCGATACAGGGATCAGCGCCAGCACCGAGGAGCACGCGAGTCATTTCTTCATTCTTATTATCAATCGCGTAACGAAGCGGTTTGCCGTCGGTCGCCGCGGGTTTCGCGCCAGCGCTCAAAAGCAGCTTTAGAGTATCGAGATGATTATCTTGAGCGGCAAAAGCCAGTGCACTCGTGCCCCCGCTATCGGTCAAATTCGGATTGCAGTGCGCCGCCACTAGCAAATTGACGACATCGGCGTGACCGTTCATTACAGCCCACATAAGAGCCGTTCGACCATAACTATCTGTGGCATCGACGTTCGCTCCCGAATGCAAAAGAACATCTACCACGTTTGCCTGACCCCATTCCGCTGCCTGATTAAGTGCAGTGGTGCCACAGTATCGCTGATCCGGCGTAGCGCCTTTCTTTAGCAATGCTTCAACTGTGGTGCGATCGTTCGCTGCTGCCGCTTGAACGAGTTCTTCCTGCTGCGACTGAGCAAAGACAACAGTAGAAACGGCAACTGCGCAGATAAAACTGACGAGCCCCTTCACGGTGTTCTCAACTGGGATTCAAGCAATTTGGCAACAGGCTGATCGAGTGCTCTTGCCCAATCGAGCGCCGTTCGTCCGTTATTGTCCTTCGCCGAACGGTCGGCAGAATGATTGAGTAATTCTGGAATGGTTCGATCAGCGTTTGCGCACGCGGCCCACATCAAAGGTGATCGGCCGTCGCCGCTCCGTGCATTTATGTCAGCTCCTTTTTTGAGTAGTGGCGTCAATGCGTCTGGGATGTTCGAAATCGCGGCCCACATCAAAGGTGTCATTCCGCTCCGGTCGCGCTGATCGACTGATGACATCGAAGACGCTAACGCAGTCGTCATAGCGGCGTAATCGCGCGGGTCAACCGATTGCTCGCCGATGATGGCTGATGCGACATTCAATGCCGTTAATTCCGTCTTATCCGTCGCATTCGGGTCTGCTTTTTGACCAAGCAGATACATAAGCATTCCGCGATTTCTAGTCATTGCTGCCAGCATTAAAGGCGTCGTTCTCTCAATGTTTGGTGTGTTTACGTTCGCCCCTTTTGAAACCAAAAGCTTCAGCTTTGGAAAACCATCGAGAATGGCGCCTATCGTAAGGAAAACTGGGGTTTCTCCTTTTGCATTCAGCTGATTCTGGTTTCCGCCGCGATCCAGAAGAAAGCGCAATGTCTCGGTGTAACCCGCGCGCGCCGCTACGTGCATTGGGGTGAAACCTTCGTTGTCAGCGGCTGTCAAATCAGCTTTAGCCTGCGCGAGCACACGCAACATATCGACGGCAGTTGCGCGATCCTTCTTGTCTTCAGTGAGATTATCATAGGGAGAATTGAAGTTGTAATAAGCGGCAGCAGAATGCGCGGCGGTTCGCCCGCTTTGAGTTCGGGCGTTTGGGTCAACTCCGCGTTGTAAGAAGAGCGATAGGTGTTTGAGGTAACCCTGCCTCGTCGCCGCCATGACACTCGTCATACCTTCCTTGTCTTTGATTTTCACATTCGCGCCGTGCCCTAATAGATAATCAATTCTTCCGTCACGATCTCGCCGTTGAAGAGCCATTAGCAGTGGGGGCATCCCATTCTTGTTCTGATGATTAATATTCGCACCAGCTTCGGTAAGCACTTTGATGGCGGACAAGGTGCCACCGTCCATTGCATGGATCAGTGCGGTAGCGCCTATGTCATCTTCCGTCTCGACACGTGCGCCACTTTTGAGGAGAAGTCGCATCATCGCGACAACGGCCTTCGTTTCTTCTGCGCCCTCAGACATTGCGAAGCGACCAGCGACCATCATCAAAGCCGTAATGCCGCCCGGCGATTGCGCATTCGGATCTGCGCCAAGCTTCAAGAGAAACGCTATGTCCTCGACTTGCGAAAGCGGGTGGTCGGCTGGCGTTCCCCACAATTGTCTCTCCAATGTCGGTGTCCCATTGCTATCTCTTTCGTTGATATCCACGCCGCGGGACATCAACAAGCGCGCGACATCTTCGCGCTTTTTGTAAACAGTTTCATCGATCACCACCGTTCCGCCAACTCGCGGGTCGGCGCCCCAATCGAGCAACTCTTCGATGATCTTCAGATGTCCTTGGTAGACCGCTCGTCGCAACGGAGTCGCGAAGTTTTCGCGATCAAATGTGTTTGGATCTGCCCCTTTCCTAAGCAGATCATCGACGGCCGCTAGCTCTCCTCGGTCAGCGGCATCGAGCAACGCGCGGTTAATATCCTGTTGTGCCGATGTTTGTCGCGACGCAGAAATCGCGGCGAATAGGGCGACGATGCCCATATGACGAAGCAATCTCAAACGCGAAATGCTTGGCTCCCGGCTCACAACTGGTAATTTTGCGTGCAGTGAGGCACAACGTCGAACGTAAAACATCAACAAATCCTCGCTCGCTATGGAAGCAGCTCGTCCTCGGCTTTGTCGCGGTGGTTTCGATCACGATAGCGAGGCAAGTGGAAGCGCATTCGGACCCGCGCGGAGACGTGTATCCAAACGTAACTGTATCCAATGGGAACTTCGTCATCGATTTCGAGAATAACGATAATGAGAGCGATACGCTTCAATCGCCAGTTTTTCAGATGATCGTCGCGGCCGACGGTACGCTGTTGGCACCTCGCCATTTCAAAGGCGGAACGCGGGGATTAAGTGACACAATGGGCGAACCGACCAAGAACACGATCCACGTCGGGGATGAGGTTTTGGAGTTTAGCGGAGGCCGGTCGGAGCAGCCGTCATATACGATAACGAAAAACGGTCGCAAGGAGTTACATCGCCTTGCATGGCCTGAGAATTATGAATGCGCATTTGAAGCTGCAGCGGCCGACGAGAAATCCATCTGCATTGCCTCGGTCACGAATAGAATGCTCTTCTTGAGCTATTTTAAACGATCGCGCTTTGCCGCACCTGAAACTATCCAGGTCACCAAAAAGGATGAGTTGCCTTTTATTTGGGATTTCCCAGTCGTCTCCAATCTTGTTCAGATTGGTCACCGCTATTTTATTGCCTGGCCCCGCTTCGATAAGAATGCTGACAAATTTGAGTGTGTAATCTCAACTTGGAAACCCGGCGAAAAGGCGCCGAAAGAGATCGTTTTAGATAAACCGGCAGACTGGAACTCGCACCTTTCCATGGCGAATATCGGAAGCCAGTTATGCCTCGCTTATCACTGTCTCGGTGGACATGCTTACATCGATCGAAGTACGATCGTCACTGTTTTCCGAACGGTAAGCGGGGATTGAGGAACCATCGCCGTTGCTCGCGACGGGGAGTCGCGTCCATGTCAAAAGGGTATCAAATGAAGGGTCCGTAACCTTCAAAAGCCGCCAAATTTGAAGGACTTCGACCCGCGCGCAGATGCCAATGTCAAAAAGGTTCGGACCCGCGGCTTCAAGGGCTCGACCCAGCAGAAATCGGCTTCCGGCTTCTTCCGTTTCGGCTAAAGAAAAGCCGTAAATAACAAAAAGGTACCGGACCCCGTAGGCTCCGTCTCCTTTTGTCGTTTTGCCAGAAGGCGGGAGAGAATCAGGAGGCGAAAGGGATTATGTCGCTCTCTCTGCGGCGCATGACGACAGTCGACTGCAGTTATTCTGAGGCGAAGAATCTTAGCCGTGTTAACTGTCATGAAATACTCACAATTGAGACGCGGTCTTTCACCGGATGAGGCCGCCACGTACTTGGGCAGCAAAGAATTGCTGCGTCAATTTGAACGTGCGAAATGGTTGAAGCCGTTCGTTCGCGGGAATCGGCTCACGCGGTTCGATATTCGCGATCTGGATGGATGCATTGATCGGCTTAAGGCGGGCGAGGCGCTGCCGAAAGCTGCATGATCAGACGCGAAAGGCCTTCATAATCTCGCGATCATCGGGCCGCAGTTTTGCGTAATGACGTTGCACGACACGAACATCGTCGCCAAGCCAAGTCGCGATTCTGTAAATGTCGATCCCCTTGCTAGCGCAAATTGAGGCGAAAGAATGACGCATCACGTGCGGCGTGATCCAAGGGACACCCGCGGTCTTCATGTAATCTGAAAAGGCGCGTCGAAAATCGAAACGATAGCGGTGGCTTCCCTGAACAACATCAGGCTGCAAGACGTAGGGCGAACGCAACCCCCACTTCTGCAAGAATTCGGCAAACTGATCTGTTAACGGGACTGTGCGCGCATCGCGATCTTTCGGTCGAAAAGTTGCCGTGGCGCCAATTTCGACTGTGCGCGCCGAAAGATTGAACCATTCGGGAACAGCTTCCACGATTTCCAGCTTTCGCATTCCGGCATGAAATCCGGCGAAGAGAACATAACGCAGATCGTTTGTGGGAGCGTTTTCGATCAGCCGTTGGGCCAAGTCGAAATTTGCGTGAAGCGTTCTTCCTTTTCGATCGATTCGGTCGAGTTGGACATCCAGAACCGGATTGCGACGGCAGAGATTTTCCTTCACGCACCAATTGAAAAATGAGCGCAAGGTAAACATGTAGCTTTCCGCGGTGCTCGCGGCGATACGCGCTTTCGCCTCATTGTAGAAAGCCTTGCATTGATACCCGGTAACGCTTGTCGGCGGGATGTTCTTTACGCTGTTCGCGAACAGGTTGAGGCATGAACGCTTGCTGTCCGCGCTCATTTTGCTGTAGCGGTTCGTCTCGTATTTGTATTTCAGGAAACGCTCAACTTCGGCACGAAATGATTGGGCGGGTTGCAACTCAGGCGCATCCATGATTTGGCGCGCGCGCTGGACGGCTTCGACATAATCACGCGTCTCAAGCGAAACCATGCTGCGCCGTCCGTTTACCTGCCGCGCGAACCAATAGATATTTCCGCGCAGGTAAAGACCCTTGATCCTGCCCTTCAGCATTCATACAGGGTCACTGGGTAGGTCGGGCTAGCGGCTCCGAGCCAAGAGCATCAAACCGGTCAAATATGTTGTTTCAGTTTAGAGACCGGCTACCCTAAGAAAACACAGTGATTCGCCCCCGTATGACTGTAACATTTTACTGTAACACTTGGCGCATTTTGATGGGTTCGCATGGCCTCATATGGAGTTGCCTACGAGGGAAGAAAGTGCCCACGAAGGCTCTGGGCATGTTGACACGGTAGGGGTCAGAGGTTCGAAACCTCTACCGCGCACCATCCCCGGCATTTCGCTCGTGCGAAGCGCTCGTTTTCAGCTACCATTCTTTTTCCTGTGCATGCCGTTAACGATGTCGCCTCCGAGCGGCTCCAGAC
>JALYIN010000077.1 GCA_030775765.1 Verrucomicrobiota bacterium | reverse complement strand
GGTAGTTCTTGGTTTCCTCCGGCGTTGCACCATCGGCGCATAGGTTTCCGGTCGTTCCCAGACTCAATTCAGAAACGAGAGCAGAGCTTTACCCGCCGTTGTCGCCAATGGCTTCAACCGGGCAGCCTTCCATCGCTTCCTTGCAGAGCGCTTCTTCCTCGGGGCTCTCGGGTTGCTTGTAAACGAAGGAGTGGCCGCCATCGTCGTTGCGTTTGTAATTTGCGGGAGCGGTTTCCCGGCAAAGATCGCAATCGATGCATTGATCGTCGACGTAGTAAGGCCCGGAAACGTTCTCCGGATATTTGTTTGCGGGATCAGCCATATTCTTCCGCTAAAAGCGAACTCGAAGGTAGAAGGAAACCCCTCGGGCGCAAATAGAAATCTGGCGCGAAATGGAACGAGGCGCGGCCAAGCGCGAGGGCAACAGCGAAGAGTGGGAGATGGCTCGCATTTCGGCGGCGAAAAAGGAAAAAACCAAATGGGTGCAGGCGTTCCTGATCGAGCTCGCGGTTTATGCCGTTTTCGTCACCGTATATTTCTTCCTCGTCCTCCATTTTCTCTCGGGCTGGCTCCAGGATCTGCATCTGAACCACGTTAAACTTTATGCCTTTATCGCGATCGTCCTGATCATCGGACAAGCCGTGGTCCTCGAGAGCGTCACCACCTGGCTGATGCGACTTCTGCGCGGCGGGCGGTCGGAGTAGCCAATGTTCTTCCCGATCTCGAACTCCCACATCAGCCCGATCTATCTCGCGGTGATCGGATTTCTCATCGGAATTCTTGGCGGATTCTTCGGGGTGGGTGGAAGCTTCATCGCGGGCCCCGCCCTGCGCGCGGTGGGGTTGGATTGGAATTTCGCAATCGGCACGGACCTGGCCCACATCGTTGGTAAATCGGTGGTCGCGGCCAAGCGGCATCGCGCGCTCGGCAACGTCGATCTGAAACTCGGCCTGATCATGGCCATCGGGACCATGGGCGGCGCGGAAGTGGGGGCGCAATTGATCCAGATGTTGAAGCGCGCCGGGAACGTAAACTACGTGGTCAGCATCGTCTCGATCGCGATTTACGTTAGCATCTCGAGTTTCATGATCTGGGAAGCATGGCGGACGATCCAGTATCAGAAGAGACGAAGGCCGCGGACGAAAACACCGGGGGCGGCGGCGAAGGAGGACGAATCCTCCTTCAGCCACCGCACCAAGGCGATCCAGGGTTTCAAACTTTGGCCGATGATTTCGCTGCCCGCTTCCGGGGTCAAAGCGATTTCGCTTTGGATTATAATCCTGGTTTCGTTCATCGGCGGTTTATTCAGCGGATTCCTGGGAGGGGGCGCGGGCTACATCCGGATGCCGATGCTCGTCTATGTGCTGGGAATCCCGACGCACCTCGCCGTGGGCACCGATCTTTTCGAGATCATCATCTCAGCGAGCTACGGCACATTTAGCCACGCCCTCAAAGGCAACGTGGACGTCCTGATTGCGCTGGTCATGCAAACCGGCGCCGCGATTGGGGCGCAGATCGGCGCGATCGCGACCCAATATTTTACCGGCCCGAAAATCCGGCTGGCCTTCGTGCCGTTGCCGTTGATCGGCGCCGCCATCGTCATTTACACCCTTTTCACCGGACACAAACTCTAGCCGTATGCGGATTTTGATTTGTAGCGACGGCACGGATCCCGGGGACAAGCCTGTGCTGCTCGCGGGCCTGGTCGCGGGGCCGACCAAAGCCGAGACCACGCTGCTCGGAATCACAGAAAAGCCCGCGGACGAGAAGCCGTTGCGCCAGGCTCTGGAGAGCGAGGCGGAGAAGCTGCGAAAGTTTGGCGTTTCACCCGAGATCGTGTTCCGCGCCGGCGAACCGATCCGCGAAATCCTGGAGCAGACGAAGGCAACCGCATACGACATGACGATCATCGGGGCCCGGCGCAAGAGCAGCAGCGGACCCTATTGGCGCGCGGGAAAAACCTACGAAGTCATCAAAGCGATTCCCACCCCCGTGTTGCTGGCGACCGGCATCTGCGAGACGCTGAAAAGTTTCATCGTCTGCACCGGTGGGAAAAAATATATCGATGCCGCCGTCGAACTGACCGGGAAACTCGCCGCGGCGGTCGGCGCGTCGGTCACTCTTTTGCACGTCATGGCGGAACCCCCCGCGATTTACGCCGACCTCGTGCAGCTCGAGGAGGACATCGAGCGCCTGCTGCGCGGTGGCTCCGAACTCGGCCGAAATCTGCTGGCGCAAAAACAGAGCCTGGAAAAGCTCGGCATCCTCGTCGAGGTGCGCGTCCGCCACGGTTTCGTGGTCGACCAAATTTTCGCCGATGTGAGTGAGCGCGGCCACGACCTGATCGTGACCGGTTCATCGCCGACCCGCGGCCCGCTCGGCCATTACATCATGGGCGACCTGACGCGCGTCATCGTGAATCGCGCGAACGTCCCGGTGCTCGTCTCGCGTTCGGCTAAAGAGGGGGGAAACGCGCCGGTCGGTTTTTGGAACACGATGAAGCAACTCTACGCGTCAAGCTGGGGAAGGACGTGAACAGCAAGCACCAGAGAAGCACCAAACATCAAACACGAAGGTCGCAGCGAAGTTGGAGCTTGGAGCTTGGGATTTGGAGCTTTCGTAGCGAAGCTACGTCCCTCCATTCCGCTGGAAAAGCCCACTCTGTCCGCGCATCAACGCTTCGCCAATCAGCACCGCATCCACGCCGCAGGCTTTGATTCGCGCCAAGTCTTCCGCCGTCCTGATCCCGCTTTCGCTCACCAGCACGATCTCCTCGGGAACTTCTTCGCTCAGGGTTTCCGTCACCCTGAGATCGACTGCGAAGGTAGCGAGGTTGCGATTGTTGATGCCGATGATCTGCGCGGACGTTCCCAGGGCGCGATCGAGTTCCTCGAGCGTGTGCACTTCGACCAGGGCATTGAGTTGATAGATCGTCGCCGTTTCCAGGAGAAAATTTAGCTCATTCTGGCTCAGCGCCGCAACGATAAGAAGGATCGCGTCCGCGCCCGCTGCTGCCGCTTCTATGATCTGGAGCGGATCGAGAATGAAATCCTTGCGCAGGAGCGGCTGCGGCACCGAATCGCGGACGAGCGAGAGATAATCGAGATGACCTTGAAAGAACCGCTGGTCTGTGAGGACCGAAATCGCTTCTACTCCGGCGCGCGCATAATTTTTTGCGACGGCGACCGGATCGAATGATTCAACAATTACGCCGGCTGAGGGCGACGCTTTTTTGATTTCGGCGATCAGCGCCAGCTTTCCTTCGCCGGGCTGCAGTGCCGAAGCGAACCCGCGAAAATCATTCCGGAGCAGCGCGGCTCGATGCAATTCGTCGCGTCGTGGGCGCAACGCTTCGATTTCATCGCGTTTGACGCGCAGAATTTCATCGAGACGATTCATCGGTTCCTGTTTCCTCTAGCGCCGAATCATGCGGGTTGCACGCACGCGTGCGGATGGCATGTTCCCGCCGCCCTTTTCTGTGCCGACGTAGCTCAGTTGGTAGAGCAACGGTTTCGTAAACCGTAGGTCACGAGTTCGAATCTCGTCGTCGGCTCCATTTCCCGCCGGCCCGCGGAATTTAATGCGGTCCGGGGAAAATTTTCGGATTTTCTTTCTTGAACCGTGCGGGTCCCGATTTCTCGCTTGGTTTGTCCTGTTTATGCGCAAACCGGTTGTGACATGCCGGCGCATTCTGGTCCGAGAGGTCCTTAAATTACAAAAATGTCAGCCATCCTGCGGCTGCTTAATCCGGGCGCCTACACGGCCATCGTGCGCGGCAAGGATAACGCCATAGGCACCGCGGTGGTCGAGGCCTACGATCTCGATCCCACGAGCAATTCCAGGCTGGCTAACCTCGCCACGCGCGGCTTTGTCCAGACCGGGGACAACATTCTGATCGCCGGCTTCATTACCGGAAACCGGAATGCGAACATCAACGTGCTGTTGCGTGCGATGGGACCATCGCTCGCCGGTCAGGTCCCAACCGCTTTGGCCGATCCCATCATGGAGCTGCACGACAGCAACGGCGCGACTCTGGCGACGAACGATAACTGGCAGGACACCCAGAAAACCGAGATCGAAAAGACCGGTATCCCGCCCGGCAACGCCAGGGAATGCGCCATTGTCAGCTCGCTCCCGCCCGGCGGTTACACCGCCCTTGTTCGCGGAGTGAACGGCGGCTTCGGTAACGCTGTGGTGGAAGTTTACAATCTGCCTTAGCGCCGATTTGAGTGCGTGATGCGCCCGCGGGCCGGACCGAGCCGCAGGCGCAGCCGCTTACGCCGTGGAAGAATGGGAGGGCGCGCGTTCCGTTTGCCTGTCAGACTTCTGACCTTCGAGCTTAGTCCAACGGGCTCTTCACGCCGATTCCGGGCCGGTTTAGCACGTGGGTGTAAACCATGGTCGTGCTCACGTCCTTGTGCCCGAGAAGTTCCTGCACCGTTCGGATATCATAACCATTCTCGAGCAAGTGCGTCGCGAACGAGTGCCGGAAAGTGTGGCAGGTTGCGAGCTTGTCCAGCGCTGCATCGCGGACGGCCTGTTTGACGGCGCGTTGCAGAAAGCTCTCCCCTACATGATGCCGTGCGTCGCCCGGAGATTCCTCGCCCGCCCGCGGATCACGAGAGACCCGCGACGAAGCGAAGATGTATTGCCAGCCGAACTCGCGCGCCGCGTTCGGGTACTTTCGCGCCATTGCCCCAGGCAGGAACACCGCACCGTGGCCCGTCGCCAGGTCCTCTTCATGTAAAAGCCGACGCTTTTCAATCGCGCGGCGCAGCGGCTCCACCAGCGACGTCGGCAGCATCGTGATGCGGTCGCGGCCACCTTTCGCGTCACGAATCGTTATTTGGAGATATCCGAAATCAACGTCCTTGACCCGGAGCCGGGCGCATTCGGTCAAGCGCAGTCCGCACCCATATAG
>JALYIN010000076.1 GCA_030775765.1 Verrucomicrobiota bacterium | reverse complement strand
ATCTTGTACTCCCCGTGTTTGCCCGTTAGCACCTGGTTGAAGGTCTGCTCGAGTCCTTCGCGTCCCTCGGTTTCCGGCCAGAGCACCTCATGATTGTCGATGATCCCGTCAGGGGTGCGCCCAGTCTTGCCGCTGTAACCGACAATTTGTCCC
Source organism: Verrucomicrobiota bacterium (assembly GCA_030775765.1). GTDB lineage: Bacteria > Verrucomicrobiota > Verrucomicrobiia > Chthoniobacterales > UBA10450 > AV80. The sequence continues at coordinate 3,214 of JALYIN010000076.1, read as the reverse complement.
GCTGTTCTCCCATTCGGATAAACCCGCACGTAATAGGGCCGCAACGCCATCCCGGCGGGCAGCCTTCCTTTCACGGCGTTCGATTCTTTCTCGCTCAAGTTCTGCACGATCTCGAACGGGAGGATCCCGCGGTTGCGGTAGTGCCGCTTGATCAGGTCATCGGATATTTTCAGCGTCCGCCCGAGCAATTTCTCCGCCGCCTGAATTTTTTCGCGCGCGTAGGCGAGGAGCTGCGGATCGGAGAAATCCAGTGGAGTGGGGTAACTGATTGCGAGATTGTAGCTGAGCCGGTTCTGCGCGAGCGGCAGCCCATTACGATCGGTGATCAACCCGCGCGGCGCCGGGATATCGAGGACATAAGTTCGCGCCATCTTCTGCGTTTCAAAGGTAGGGACGATGGTTTCCTCGAACGGGGTCGTGGCGGCGGACGGGCTTGCCGTTTCCGTTTGCGCCAGGACCGGCTGCAACGCCGCGACCAGCCCAAGGAAAAATGTGATCAACCGCGAATTCACAGCGCAACTGTGCTGGCCACGGCAGAATCGACAAGCGGAAAGGGCAAATCAGTGCCGCTCAAGGAACCGATGAACGTCCTGCGCCAGTTTCGGCCCGATGCCTTCCGTCGCGGCGATCTGCTGCACCGTCGCTTTCCGCAGGCGGTTCACGGACCCAAATTTTCGCAGCAGCAGACTCTTCCGATTCTGGCTCACGCCCGGACAATCATCGAGAATGCTTTCCCCGATCCGTTTCTTCATGAGGAGCTGGTGATAGGTGTTGGCAAAGCGGTGCGCTTCGTCGCGGATGCGTTGCAGCAACCGAAGTGCGCCCGAGTCTGGTGGCAGGACCAGCGGTAACGCGCGACCTGGCCGGTAAATCTCCTCGTATTCTTTCGCGAGCCCAATGATCGGCAGTTCGTGCAACCCGAGCCGCTGCAGCTCGCGGCACGCCGATGAAAGCTGTCCCTTCCCGCCATCGACGATGATCAGGTCCGGCAAACGAACCGCCGCAAAACGATTTACGCGGTCCAATACTTCGCCAGGATTCTCCTGCGAAAACTCCGCTGCGTCGGGATTCGCCTCGCGTGCCTCTAAGAGCACCCGCGAATACCGCCGGCGTACGACCTCCGCCATGCTCGCGAAATCGTCCTGCCCTTCGACAGTGCGGATGCGGTAGCGCCGGTAGTTGTCCTTGTCGGGAACACCGTTACGAAAGCAGACCATCGATGCCACCACGTGCGTCGTGGAAATGTTCGAGATGTCGAAACATTCCATCACGACAGGCAAACGCGGGAGTTGCAACGCGTCGCCCAGCGTCTGGACGTCACTCACGGGATCAATCGAGCTCGGCAAACTGTGGCGGGTGAAACGCCTTGTCGGTTTAGTGGTCCGGCGCAGATCCTCGAGCATGTTTCGCAGATCGGCGGCTTTTTCGAAATCGAGCTTCTCCGCCGCCTTGTGCATCTCGTCTTCGACCGCCGTGATCATTTCGCGCGAATGACCCTCCAGGAAATCACACGCCTGCGCGACCCGCTCGCGATAAAGCTCGGCGCTGATCTCGCTTAGCCGAGTAGGAACCTGGTAGGTCGCCGATTTCAACTCACGCTCTGTCGGCGAGCCACGCCCGAAAGTGAGGACCCCAAATTTTTTGCGCATGAAATTTAACGTTTGGCGCAAAGCCCCGGCGTGCGCGTAGGGCCCGAAGTAACGGGCGCCATCGTCTTTCTTGAAGCGCGCCAGGCGAAAGCGTGGCCACTCTTCTGTCGGATCGACTTTGACGACGAGGAAGCGTTTGTCGTCGCGAAACGAGATGTTGTAGCGCGGCCGGAATTCCTTGATCAGCTTGCCTTCCAGCAACAGCGATTCCGGTTCGCTTTGCACAGTGTGTGTTTCGAAATCCCAGACGGCGTCGAGCATCGCCCGCGTCTTGATGTCGGCCTGGGCCAGCTTCGACGGCATGAAATAGGACCCGACCCGCTTGCGCAGGTCGCGCGCTTTCCCGACGTAGATGACGCGATTGAACCGATCGCGCATCAAGTACACACCGGGCTTGTGCGGCACCTCGTGCACCTTCTTCGCCAGGTCTGGTCTTTCCTTCGCCGCGGATGGCATTTTAATAATTTAGATCAGAACCCGCCTGCGAAAAAGGCGGCGCTGGAAGATAGTCCGGCATGTTCGATGTCGCGATCGTCGGCGGCGGCCCGGCCGGGTCGAGCTGCGCGGCCTTTTGCGCCGCTGCGGGTTTGCGAACTTTGGTCCTCGAACGAGAAAAATTTCCGCGCGAGAAAGTTTGCGGAGACTGCCTGAATCCCGCGTGCTGGCCGATCCTGCGGCGACTGGGAGTAGCGGAGCGCGTTCGAAGTTTGCCCCATGGAAAATTGGATCGGGTCGAGTTCATCGGAATCGGCGGACGGTGCGTGACGGTCGAGCTTCCCATGGGAGACGATGCCGAAATTGCGGTAAAGCGGAGCCTCTTCGACCAATTGCTCCTCGAACACGCGCGCGAACTGGGCGCCACAGCCGTTGAAGAGATAACCGTCACCGCACTGTCGGCTCCCGATCCGCGCACGGACCATTGGAAGATCTCTGCCGGCGAGAAGACATTTCGCGCCCGAACCCTCATCGCCGCCGATGGCCGGAACTCGACCGTGGCGCGTCTCTGCGGATTGCGACCGCGCAGCGCGAAAGAGCGGATTGCGCTCCAAACACATTGGCCACTCCCGCCCGACTTTGGCGACTGCGTCGTTCTGGAATTCCGGCCGGAAGGTTATTCCGGCCAGGCGCCGGTGGGAGATAGCGAGCTGAATATTTGTCTCGTTAGCGTCCCGGCCAGGATCGCGCCCCTCCGAGCCTGGGCGGAAGAGTGTTTTCAAATTCCGCCGGATCATTCCTGGCGCACAATCACACCGTTGACGCGCGAACCGATTTCGCCCGGTCAACCCGGACTTTTTCTCGTGGGTGATGCGGCGCGCGTGGTCGAACCGTTTACGGGCGAGGGGATCTATTACGGGCTCGCCTCAGGCGAGTTGGCGGCGAAGGCGATCATCCTGCAGCGGGATGGCGGGAGCGCCGAAGATATCGCTGTGGCCTATTCGGCCGCGCACGCACAGCTTTATCAGGGCCGGCTTTGGATCAATCGCCTCGCGCGCGCGGCGGTTTTGTCGCCGCGGATCGCATCTGCTTTTCTGCCGGTGGCGCGATTCCAACCCGCGCTGCTTCGC
>JALYIN010000075.1 GCA_030775765.1 Verrucomicrobiota bacterium | reverse complement strand
GGGACCTCTCAAGCGCTTAACCGCTTCCGCGAAGGGGAACGTAACTCCGTCAGTGGATGCCTGGTGTTTGGCGGTAGCCCCAAGTTCCAGTTGCGAGGTCCTCGGCGCGCTGCGCCAGCCTCGGGATGACACATTTTGAAAGCGAAACGTAAGACTCCGCGCCTATGATTCAACTAAATCGCAATTACAACCTGCCGGATAAAGCCGACGAAGACATCCCGATCAAGGTCGTCGGCGTGGGCGGCGCAGGCTCGAACATCCTCGATCGGATCGTGCTCGACGGGCTCGACAAAGCGGACCTGATCGCGATCAACACCGATGTCCAGTCGCTCGCCAGCTCTGTCGCCTCGAGCAAGGTGCAGCTCGGGCGCACGGTGACGCGCGGACTCGGCGCGGGCGGCGATCCCGAAGTTGGTTACAACGCTGCTTACGAATCGGCGGACGAAATCCGGCACGCGCTCACGGATGCGCGGATGGTTTTCATCTGCACCGGACTGGGCGGCGGCACCGGTTCCGGCGCGGCGCCAGCGGTAGCGCAGGTGGCGCGCGAGAACGGCTCCCTCGTCCTCGCGTTCGCGACGCTGCCGTTTGCGTTCGAAGGAAAACGGCGGCTGGCCCAGGCCCGGGAAGCTTTGGTGAAACTGCGCGAGAATTGCGACGCGGTCATCTGCTTCGAGAACGATCAGATGGGCGACATGGTTGCGCCCAAGGCCGGGATCCACCAGGCGTTCGCCGTCGCGGACCTAACGATCAGCCAAAGCGTGCGCTCCATCGTGAGCCTGATCCAGCGGCCGGGGCTGATCCGAATCGGGTTCGATGATCTGCTGTCGGCGTTACGAAGCCCGAGCGGCCGCTGTGTATTTGGTTTTGGCGAATCGGATTCGGACAATCGCGCGCACGACGCGTTGACGCAGGCCCTGAAAAATCCGCTGATGGATCGCGGGCGGATGCTGGCCGACGCGTCGCACGTGCTCGTCCAGGTTTCCGGCGGGCCCGGGATGACGCTGACCGAAGTGGAGATCCTGATGCAGGAACTCGGAAAACATATTCACGACGATACCCAGATCATTTTCGGCACTGCCGTTGATTCGCGGATGGGAAACCGGTTGAGCGTAACGCTGATCAGTTCGCTGGCAGGGGAGGAGGAAGAGTCTGCGCCGCCACCGGCCAAACCAGCGAAGGCGGCAAAAACCGCAAAGGCTGTGGCGCCGCCAGCGCCGATTCCGGAACCGGTGGCACCGCCGGAGCCGCCGATTTGGGAGCAGCGCGAGGAAACTGTGCCCGAAGTTGTCGCCCTGGAGGAAGAACCGGCCAGCGAGCCGTCGGCGTTCACGCCTGAATTGATCCAGCCCCATGAACCGGTAGAGGCCGCGGAACCCGTCGAAGTTGAGCCGGTTTCGTCTTCGCCGGAGGAACCCGACATTGAAGAGCCGGCGGCGCAACCACGCGTGATTCTTCCGCGGAAAAAGCCAACGATATTCAAAGAGCCGAAGGCGGTCTTGGAAAAGAAGCCGCTGGCGAAGCAGGAAGTGATGCAGTTCGAGCCGGTCACGCGCGGGCGCTTCGAGAAGAGCGAACCGACAATCGTGGAAGGCCAGGACCTGGATGTGCCCACCTTCCTGCGCAAGAACGTGCGGGTGAAGTAGCGGCGCTTTCGGCTTCCCTGGTCCAAAACGCGCCCGGGTTGACCGCGGTCAGCCGCCCGGCTACCCTCAGCGGATGAGTATGCCGCCCGTGCTCACGGAGACGGCCCGCCCATCCCAGCGGAGCCGCACCAGTGTGAGCAAATCAACCAGCACCAGCAGCCAGATAGTCGCGACGCGCGCCCTCGAAACTCTCGAGCAACATGTCTTGCTCGATGGCTTTCGCATTGTGCTTGATCACGAAAAAAGTCGCGGCTCTTATCTCTATAATGCGGCGAGCAAGTCCCGCCTGATCGATCTCTACGGCTTCTTCGGTTCCATGCCGATCGGCTACAATCACCCGCACTTCGACGAGCCCGCGGTGCGAAAGGAATTGGCGCGCGCCGCCTCGATCAAGGTCGCGAACTCGGATATTTATTCGCCGGGCTACGCTGAATTCGTCGAAACATTTTCCCGTGTGGCTGGGTTGCCCCCGCTCGAGCGTTATCTTTTTATTGAGGGCGGCGCTCTCGCGATCGAGAACACGCTGAAGGCGGCCATGGATTGGAAAGTCCGAAAAAATATCGCGGCCGGCCGGGGCGAGCGCGGCACGGAGATACTTCATTTCCAGCACGCGTTTCATGGGCGCAGCGGCTACACCATGAGCCTGACGAATACCGATCCACGAAAGACCGATCTGTTCGCAAAGTTCAAATGGCCCCGGGTGAGTAATCCGTACGTCGATTTCTCTCTACCGGAATCGGAGCGCGAAGCAGACGTGAGCGCGCGGGAGAAAAAGTCGGAGCAGGAAATTCGGCACTTCATCGACGAACGCGGCACCGATATCGCGGCCATCATTATCGAACCGATCCAGGGCGAGGGCGGGGATAATCATTTCCGCGCAGAGTTTTTGAAGAAGCTTCGCGAGATTTGCGACGAGAACGAAATGCTGCTGATCTTCGACGAAGTCCAGACCGGCCTGGGAACCACTGGCCGCACCTGGTGCTCGCAGCATTTCAGCGTCATGCCGGACCTGATGGCGTTCGGTAAGAAGGTCCAGGTTTGCGGGGTGATGGCTGGGCCGCGGCTCGACGAAGTGCCGGACAACGCGTTCCGGCTGCCGAGCCGGTTGAATTCCACGTGGGGTGGAAACTACACGGATATGATTCGCTCGACGCATTTCCTGCGCATCATCGAGAAGGAAAACCTGGTCGAGAACGCGCGCGTCGTGGGCGAGCACTTCCTGAAAGCGCTGGAGCAATTGCAAAGCGAGCAACCTATCATCACGGCTGTCCGGGGGCGCGGCCTCTTTATCGCGTTCGATCTTCCGGATCCAAAGACCCGGGACGAATTCTGGAAGGGCGTTTTCGATCGCGGTCTTCTCGTTTTGAAATCGGGCGATCATTCCATTCGTTTCCGCCCGGCATTGGACATCACCACCGAGGTCGTGGACGAAGCGATCGGACTGCTGCGCGCCCAATGCCAGCAGATGAAACGGTAACGTTGCAGCCGGGATCGGCGATCCCGGCCCGAAATCATATGGATACGACAACGTTATTTGGCGCGCTCGGAATCTCCGACGAAAACGCTGGCGTCTTCTGCGGCGAATGGCTCGGCAGCGCCGCGCTGATCGAAAAATTTTCCCCCATCGATGGCAAACTCCTGGCGCGCGTCCGCACCGCGACGGATGCCGAGTACGAAAAGACAATCGCGCGGGCGCAGGAGGCTTTCGAAAAATGGCGGGTCACGCCGGGCCCGGTGCGCGGCGAGACGGTCCGCCAGCTCGGCAACGCTTTGCGCGAACAGAAATCGGAACTTGGACAGCTCGTGACGCTCGAGTCCGGCAAGATCATCGCCGAAGGCGGGGGCGAAGTGCAGGAGATGATCGACATCTGCGATTTCGCCGTCGGCCAGTCGCGCATGCTCTACGGCTTGACCATCCAATCCGAGCGCCCGAACCACCGGCTGATGGAGCAATGGCACCCGCTTGGCCTGGTCGCCGTCATCTCGGCTTTCAATTTTCCCGTCGCGGTCTGGTCTTGGAACGCGGCGTTGGCTGCGATTTGCGGTGACGCCACGATCTGGAAGCCATCGGAGAAGACGCCGCTGACGGCCATCGCCGTGATCAAGATTGCCGAGCGCGTCTGCCGGCAAACCGGCGCGGACCCAGCCATATTTTGTTTGTTGATTGGCGACGGCCCTTCGATTGGCCGTAAGCTCGCGGCGGACCGGCGCATTCCGCTCGTATCCGCGACCGGCTCGACGCGCATGGGCTTCGATGTGGCGAAAGAGGTCCACGGACGCCTTGGCCGCACCGTGATGGAACTCGGCGGTAATAATGCGCTCATCGTCGCGCCCACCGCCGACCTCGATATGGCGACGAACTCCATCTTTTTCGGAGCGGTGGGGACCGCAGGGCAACGCTGCACCTCCACGCGACGCATCATCGTGCACGAATCAGTGGCTGATGAAGTCCGCAAACGGCTGCTCGCTGCTTACAAATCGGTGAAGATCGGGAACCCGCTGGATTCGAAAACGCTGATGGGACCGCTCATCGATCCTGCATCCGTCGACAACGTCCAGCGCTCGATCGAGAAGGTAAAAAGCGAAGGCGGCGAAATTCTTTATGGCGGTGAGAAGCTCGACGGCGAGCAGTTTGCGGGCGGCTGTTACATGAAACCGTGCCTCGCCACGGCGCGTCCCGATTTCGAGATTGTGCAGGAAGAAACCTTCGGTCCCCTGGCGTATTTCATGACCTACGGCGATTTCGATGAAGCACTCGCCATCCACAACGGCGTGACCCAGGGATTGAGCTCTTCCATTTTCACAAACGACATGCGCGAGGCGGAAAAGTTCTTGAGCGCAGCCGGGAGCGATTGCGGGATCGCCAACGTGAACACCGGAACGAGCGGCGCGGAGATCGGCGGTGCCTTTGGCGGCGAGAAAAACACCGGCGGCGGCCGTGAGAGCGGGAGCGACGCCTGGAAAAATTACATGCGCCGCCAGACGAATACGATTAACTTTTCGACCGAGCTGCCACTGGCGCAGGGCATCACCTTTGGCGCGGACGACGGCAGCGCAACGGCCTAACCAGCAAACGCCGACATTCCGGTAATCTGCTCGCCGAGCACGAGTAGATGGACGTCGTGCGTGCCTTCGTAAGTTTTCACGCTCTCCAGATTGCACATGTGCCGGAAGCACTGGTGCTCATCGAGAATGCCGACCCCGCCGAGGATGTCACGGGCGGTGCGGGCGGCGTCGAGCGCGATCTCGACGTTGTTCATTTTCGCCATGGAAATGTGGTAGTGCTTCACCGTGCCGGCGTCCTTCATCTGCGCCAGGCGTAGGGCGAGTAACTGCGCCTTCGTAATCTCAGTCAGCGTTCGCGCCAACTTCGCCTGCACCAATTGGAAGCCGCCGATAGGGCGATCGAATTGCACGCGGCTTTTCGCGTATTGCCGCGCTTCGTCGTAGCACGCCATGGCGGCGCCGAGCGCGCCCCACGCGATGCCGTAGCGCGCGTGATTCAAACACTGCAACGGTGATCGCAAGCCTCCGCTTGCCGGCAGTAGTGCGCTGGCAGGAATGAGGCAATCGTTGAACTGCAGCTCCGCGGTTAAGCTGACCCGAAGCGAAAGTTTCCCCTCGATTAAACTCGCGCCAAAGCCGGGCGTGCCCTTTTCAACCAGGAATCCTCGAATCGCGCCGGCATTTTCTCCGTCGACTTTAGCCCACACCACTGCCACGTCGGCGATAGTGCCGTTGCCGATCCATTTCTTTGATCCATTGAGGCGATAACCATCGGCGGTTTTTTCCGCACGACACTGGAGGCCGCCGGGATTGGAACCGAAGTCGGGCTCCGTGAGCGCAAAGCAACCCAGCTTGCTCCCCTGCGCCATCGCCGGGAGCCATCGGCTCTTCTGCTCCTCCGAGCCGAACAGGTTGATCGCCATCATGGCGAGCGAGCCCTGTACCGAAGCAAAGGTGCGCAGTCCGCTGTCTCCGCGCTCCAGCTCCTGCATGATTAAACCAGCAGCGACACTCCCAAGCCCGCCACAGCCGTAGCCTTTAATGCTCGGTCCGAAGGCGCCGAGCTGCGCCAGCTCCGGCACGAGCTCCATCGGGAAGGTGCCGTCGCGATAATGTTGCGCGACTACCGGCAGGAAGCGCTCCTGCACCCATTGGCGCACGGCATCGCGGATCCGCCGCTCATCCGCCGTCAGCAGTTCTTCGAGATTGTAGAAGTCGGCTGCTTCGAACGTCGGCATCGCGTCGTTAGCGTAGCAGCGCTTGCCTACAGGTCGATGGCTTAGCGCGCCGTAGTCAGCTCAAAGAGCCCGCCCAGATCCTTGGCGGTTTCCATGTTCATGATGAAGTCCTGCAACTTCTGGCATTAATCTTTGCCAATGATATCGCCGCCGAGCGCGGTAGCGGTTCTCGCGACGGGCTCGAAATAGGAGCGGGTCCTTCAGCCTTGAGTTTCGCCCCTAGACTTGGGCTGATAGTTCCCCTAGTACATTGCTCGTGCAGCGACGCGATCAAATCCCGATGCAAAGACGAGCGGCGATCATCACGGCTCTTCGAACACCTGTCGGTCGGCACGCGGGCGCATTGGCGTCGGTTCGCCCCGACGATCTTGCCGCCCACATCATCAAGGCCGTTGTGGAGCGATCCGGCATCGACCCCGCATTGATCGAGGATGTCTACTTCGGCGCTACCAACCAGGCCGGCGAGGACAACCGCAACGTCGCGCGCATGGCGGCGCTGCTGGCGGGCCTCCCCGCGTCCGTGCCGGGTTCGACGGTGAATCGCCTCTGTGCCTCGGGGCTGGAAGCCGTCAACATCGCGGCGCGCATGATCGAGGCGAGTCACGGCGATGTGTTCATCGCGGGCGGCGTCGAGTCGATGAGCCGTGCACCTTATGTGCTCAGCAAGGCGGAAACCGCGTTCGACCGGTCGCAGCAGATCTTCGACACTTCGATCGGCTGGCGCCTGGTCAATCCTCGCATGGCGGCGCTGCATCACCCCTTCTCCATGGGCGAGACCGCCGAGAATGTCGCCCGCAAGCACAAGATCAGCCGGGCGGATCAGGATCAGTTCGCGTTGCAGAGCCAGCAACGGTGGTCGGCGGCGCACCAACGCGGGCTGTTCGCCCAGGAAATCGTGCCCGTCGAGATTCCGCAGCGCAAGGGCGCTCCGACCCTCGTCGACGTGGACGAGCACCCGAGGCCGGACACGACACTGGAGAATCTCGCCAAGCTGAAACCCGCATTCTCCAAAGACGACCAAGGCACGGTGACCGCGGGCAATTCGTCGGGTATCAACGACGGCGCGGCGGCATTGCTGATCGTTGAAGCCGGGCTGGCCAAATCGCTGGGTCTTCAGCCGATCGCCTTCATCGGTCCGAGCGCCGCGGCCGGCGTCGATCCCGCGTTCATGGGGCTTGGACCCGTGCCCGCGATGCGCAAGGCGCTTCTGCGCGCGAAACTGACGCTCGACCGCATCGACCTGTTCGAGTTGAACGAGGCGTTCGCCGCGCAGGCCCTCGCCTGCCAGCGCGAGCTGGGCATCGACAACGCAAAATTGAACGTCAACGGCGGCGCGATTGCGATCGGTCACCCGCTTGGTTGCAGCGGCGCCCGCCTGGCCACGACGCTGATCCACCAGATGGCTCGCACCGGCGCCTCGCGCGGCATCGCGTCGCTCTGCGTCGGGGTAGGACAAGGCTTGGCGACGGTCTTCGAACGGGAGTGAATTTGGAAGTGGGCCTGACTGTCAGATCGTTCGAGCGCCCGGCGCCTCTGCAACGCATCCCATTCTGCCAGCCATTCTATTATCGATCTTAAGAAATTCTTCGCTGTACAATGAAAACTTCCCGCAACGGACTGAAACCAATTCCCGAAAAGCAGATGCCGGAATGGGCTCGTCGCTTCGCAGGCGCATCGTCGCGCAACGAAGAAGAAACGCGCCGAACTTCGCCAGCCCGGTTTGCCGATGATCCTTTGGAAGGATGGCAAAGTGCGCGAAGTTCCGGCTTAATTCTGGGGAGCGCACACGCCTCGCGTGCTGGTGATGGCGCCTCGCCATCACGAACTTTAGACGATAAGGTACAACCGGACGGATGAGCACGATCACAAAATCCGCGGATGGGCGGGACCGCACTTCCTTGGCTAGCCGGAGCTTTAGCGTAGGTGGCTGTTCCATGTGTGGTCTGCACTTCTTTTCGATGAAAATAACGGAGGACGTTAGGAAGTATGCCGCCGAGCAAGGATTGGCGAAAAAGCGGCCATCCGAAAAGGAATGCAAGAAAAGGCTGATGAGTTTGTGGCTGCGGGCGACGTTTATCAGGAGGTTTGATCCGACAGCTGGATAGGTTGCCTCCGCCGTAAATCTCTCGATGACGTGCTAAGATGAAAAGGACAGTGAAGCGCAAAAAGGGTATGCCAAAGACCGCGCCAACTTCGCAATTGGCTTCGCACTACAACGTGACGGATGACGAAATCAAAGCCTATAATTGGGAGCGCGTGCTCAGCAACGCCGAGCGTCCGGATTGCGCCCATTACGTGACGCCGTTATACAGTGAAGCCAACAACCGCAAAGACGCCGGCGACGAAAGAGGCCAGCGAGTTTATCGGTTTCTAGGGAGTCTAGCGTCTCTTCATCTGGCTGCAGATAACAAAGACGAACCCTTTGGACCGATGGTTCAGTCTTCAACGGGACGCAGCGCGGTCATCGATGATTATTCGGCCCATGAATTGGATACTCTCGAAAAAATTCTGCAAGAGATACGAGATGCTGACTTCCGCGCGCGGGTTGCAGATGTGCTTTGGATTCGCCGCAAGAATCACGCGCGCGCGACGGTTGCGGTTAAAGCCTACTTAGAGTCTGCCGCGAGGCTGGAGGATGCCGACATGTGGCCACGGTTTGTGCCACAGATCGAACGAGCGGTTAACATAGCTTCTAGTCTGGGCCGCAGTGAGTCGTTGTTTGCTGAAGCGATTTCAGTCGTCAGTAGTTTTTTGGATAAGCATTTCGAATCAGACAAGGGTCTTTTGTCCGCTCGTTTGATGGAGACTTTGCTCGATCATGGCCAAGGCAACGCTGTGGAACTCGCGAAGAGATCGGCGATGCTGGCGACTCGTGCCGAAACTAACAAAAACTGGTTATTCGCGCGCACTTATTGGC
>JALYIN010000074.1 GCA_030775765.1 Verrucomicrobiota bacterium | reverse complement strand
GCGCACAGAAGCATGTGGCTATCTGCCCGGGCGCACGAAAACAATCCTAAAGTTACAGAAAAATGGCCCCCTACGATCCGAGCAGCTCCCGGAATTCGCCTTCGCTCAGGACTCGGACGCCGAGTTTCTTCGCCTTTTCCAGTTTACTGCCCGCATCCTCGCCCGCGAGTACATAGCTGGTTTTCTTGCTCACGCTGCCGCTGACTTTGCCGCCGCGCGTCCGGATCAGCTCGCCAATTTCGTCGCGCGACTGGCTGAGGGTGCCGGTAATTACCCAGGTCGTATTCTTAAAGCCGGGCGTCGCGCCGGCCACTTTTGGTTCCGCCTCCAAACGTAACCCTGCCTTCCGCAGTTTTTCGATCACCGCGAGATTGTGCGGCTCGCGAAAAAAATCATGAATGCTTTGGCCCACCACTTCGCCGACATCTGGAATCTGTTGCAGCTCTTCGACGGAGCTGTCCCGAATTGCGTCGAGATTCGGAAAGTGATCGGCCAGCGCACGAGAGGAGCCTGCCCCGACATGAAGAATCCCGAGCCCGAACAGGAGCCGCCACAACGGCCGCGATTTACTTTGCTTGATCGCTTCTAACAAATTGGCCACGCTTTTTTCACCCATGCGCTCCAGCTCGAGCAGGGCCGGAGCCTTAAGGGAGTAAATGTCGCCGACGTCCGCGAGCAGCGTCTGTTGCACGAGCTGATTGATCACCGCTTCCCCCAGCCCCTCGATATCCATCGCGCCGCGCGACGCGAAATGCTCGATCCGGCGCCGCACTTGCGCCGGGCACTGGCTGTTCACGCAGCGGATCGCCACCTGGCCCTCGTCCTTCACCACCTCGCTGCCGCATTCCGGGCAATGCTTCGGCATCTTGAATTTCTTCTCGCGCCCCGTCCGCAGCTCGGTGCGAACGCTAACGACTGCGGGAATCACTTCGCCCGCTTTCTCGATCAGCACCGTGTCGCCGATCCGGATGTCTTTCCGCTCGATCTCTTCCTCGTTGTGCAAGGTCGCGCGGCTGACGGTGCTGCCGCTAACGACGACCGGCTCGAGCGCGGCGACCGGCGTTAACGTTCCGGTGCGTCCGACCTGGACGAGGATGTCGAGCAAACGCGTTTCGACGCGTTCCGCTTCGTACTTGAAAGCGATCGCCCAGCGCGGCGACTTCGCGGTGAAGCCGAGAATCTCGCGTTGCGAAAACGCGTCCACCTTCACCACGGCGCCGTCGGTTTGGTAGGCGAAGTCGCGGCGAATCCGGTCCAGGTCGTGAATCGCTTTCAGAATTTCCTCCACCGAGTCGGCGAGCCACCAGCGCTCGCTGCCGGGCAGGCCGAGTTTTTTTAGCAGCGCGAAAAGCTCCGAGTGTTTGTTTAGCTTTGCGCCCTCGATCGAACCGGTGCCGTAACAGACAACCCCCAGCGGACGCTTCGCTGCGATCGACGGATCGAGCTGTTTCAGGGAACCGGCCGCGGCATTGCGCGGGTTTGCGAATTCCGGGAGGCCCGCCTCGCGCCGTTCCGCGTTCAGCTTCGCGAAGCCGCCTTTATCGAGATACGCTTCGCCACGCACTTCCAAGACATCGGGCACATCGCCCTTCAACCGCTTCGGCACCGTTCGGATTGTCTTGATGTTTTGGGTGATGTCGTCGCCGACCATGCCATCGCCCCGGGTCGCCGCGTAGCGAAGTTCTCCCTTTTCGTAGAGGAGCGAAACCGCAACACCGTCCACTTTCGGCTCGATCACGACCGGGATCTTTTTGTTCGGCAACAGGCGCTCGAGTCGGCGATAAAAATCGGTCACCTCTTCTTCCGAGTAGGTGTTGTCGAGGCTGAGCATCGGAACGCGATGCGTGATTTGCCCGAATGCCTTGAGCGGCTGGTCCCCAACGCGCTGGGTGGGTGAATCGGCCTCGGCAAGTTTCGGAAAGCGTTTTTCCAGATCGCTCAGTTCCCGGTAGAGCTTGTCGTACTCGCGATCCGTGATCGTCGGCGCCGCTTCTTCGTAATAGTGGCGATTGTGTTGCTCAATCTCACTCCGCAACTGCGCTACCCGCTTCCTCGCCTCTTTCTCCTCCAGGGCCATATGACAACAAGCTCCCTGATCGCTGAGCTTTCAAATTTTTCCAGAGCAGTTAAGCATTACTACCTGTGAGCGAGCGCATCCTCGGCGTGGAAGGCGGCGGCACCAAGACGGCCTGGGTGCTGGTCGAACAGGAAGACGACACGCTGCGCGTGCTTGATCAGGGGAAGTTGCCGCCTTCGAACTTCCGCCTGGTCTCACCGGAACGGCTGCGCGCGATCTTTGAGCAGATGCCGGCCGATGCGAACCGGGTCGGCATGTTTCTCGCCGGTTGCGCCACGGAGGAAGACCGCCACCTCCTGACGAAATTGTGCAGTCAGGTTTGGCCCAAGGCGAAGATCCTCGCTGGCAGCGATCGCGATTCCGGCCTGGCGGCGGCGCTCGGTCGCGGCGACGGCATCGCGGTTAACGCCGGGACGGGCGCGTCGGTCACCGGCCGGCGCGGGGACCGCATCGAGAAGGCTGGTGGGTGGGGGCATATTTTGGGCGATGCCGGCGGCGGCTATTTCTTGTCGCTCCAGGCGCTGCGCTTCATTTTGCGCGAATACGATCTGCACCGGGGCGAGGCCCAGTTCACCGCCACGATTCTGCGCGCCTTAAATCTGAACAACCGGGACGAGCTCGTCCGCTGGGCCCAGACCGCGGACAAAATGGACGTGGCGGGACTCGCTCCCGTCGTTTTCGAATGCGCGATCAACGGCGACGAAAGTGTGATGAAAATCGTCGAAGAAGCAGCGGGAGTGTTGAGCGAATACACCGCGGCCGTCGCCACGCGTCTCGGCCTTCTTGCGCCGAAGGTGATCTTGCTTGGCGGTCTCTTCCAGCGGGATGGCGTCTACGTCCACGCCTTCCGCCGGAAGCTAAAAAAAAACCTTTCCGATGCGCGTATCTCGATGAGCGAGCAATCACCGGAACTCGGCGCCGCCTGGCTCGCTTCCCAATGCGATGAGCACGCGGCGGTGACCATCGCGGCCCGCGAAACCGAAACGGCAAGTCTGTCCCGGGCATCCACGGAGCAAAGAAATCCGCGCTCCGAGAATCTGGAAAAGCTCAGCGCCTTGGAATTGGTGGGGCTGTTTGTCGAAGAGGAAACTTTCGTCCAGGAAGCGTTGCGAAAAGAAACCGCTTCACTCGCACGCGCGATCGAGATCGTGACGAAGTCGCTGCGGAATGGCGGCCGTCTGTTTTACGTCGGCGCGGGGACAAGCGGGCGCCTCGGAGTGCTGGATGCGAGCGAGATTCCGCCCACCTTTAGCGCCTCGCCCAACAAAGTGCAGGGCATCATCGCCGGCGGCATTACCGCACTCTCTCGCAGCGTCGAGGGCGCCGAAGACGAACCTGGCAGCGGCGCACTAGCGATCGAGGAGCGCGCCGTGGGGAGTGCGGACATCGTCTGCGGGATTACGG
>JALYIN010000073.1 GCA_030775765.1 Verrucomicrobiota bacterium | reverse complement strand
CCTGTGGGCCGCGTGAGAGCGGCGATTGATTCCCCTCACGCTTCGCACAGCGAAGCGGCTACAGAAGAATACAGATAAATCTTCGCGGCCGCTCCGCCCTTCGATAAAAAGAAGCGTGAATGCGCTCGTTCAGCTCATCGGCGTCAGCAAGACTTACGGCGAAGCCGTTGCCCTCCATCCCACCGATCTCGACTTCCCCCGCGGGAAGACCACCGCCCTCATCGGTCCCAGCGGGTGCGGAAAATCGACGCTCCTCCGCCTCGTCATTCGCCTCCTCGATCCGGACGCCGGCACCATTCGCTTCGAGGGCACGCCGGTCACGGCGGCAAATATTCCCGACCTTCGCCGCCGGATCGGTTACGTCATCCAGGACGGCGGCCTCTTCCCGCATCTGACCGCGCGCAAGAACATCCTGCTCATGGCCGCTCATCTGAAATGGCCCGTTGAAAAAATGGAGAACCGGCTGGCGGAGCTTTGCGCGCTCACCCGTTTCCCGGAATCCGCCCTCGATCGTTTCCCGCTCGAACTTTCCGGCGGCCAACGCCAGCGGATCAGCCTGATGCGAGCGCTCATACTCTCCCCTGAACTATTGCTCCTCGACGAACCGCTCGGCGCGCTCGATCCCCTAGTCCGGGCAGCGTTGCAAAAAGACCTCAAAGAAATTTTCGGGCGACTGAATCAAACAGCGTTTCTCGTTACGCACGATTTGGCCGAAGCCGCCTATCTCGGCGATGAAATCGTTCTCATGAACCAAGGCCGCGTCGTTCAGCGCGGGACGCTCGACGATCTTCGCATGAAGCCGGCGAGCGCATTCGTCACAGACTTCATCACGGCGCAACGAGGATTGGCTACGATATGAAGACGCCTGGTTTGCTCGCCACGCTTTTTATTTTATCCGCGTCGCCGTGCATTGCCGAGCCGATCATAATCGGCTCGAAGAAGTTCACGGAATCCTACGTTCTCGCCGAGATCGCGAAGCGGGCGATCGAGAACGCTGGTTTCGGCACCGAGCATCGCCAGGGGATGGGCGGCACCATCATTTTGTGGCAGGCGCTGCGCGGCGACCAGATCGCTCTCTATCCCGAATACACCGGCACGATTAGCGAAGAGATTCTCAAAGCTCCTCCGTCCATTAGCGCCGAGGAGCTGCGCGAGCAGCTCGGGAAAGCCGGCGTCGGCATGACCGGCGAGCTCGGGTTCAACAACACTTACGCACTCGTCATGCGGCGAACGACGGCCGAACAAAAGGCCATTCGCACGATCGGCAACCTGCGGAACCATCCCGAATTGAAATTCGGGCTCACCCACGAATTTCTCGACCGGCGCGACGGCTGGCGGCCGCTTGCCGAAAGGTACCAACTCCCGACCCAGAACGTCGTCGGGATCGACCACGGACTCGGATACGAGGCGCTGCGGAAAGGTTCGGTCGACGTGAAGGACGCCTATTCCACTGACGCAAAAATCGGAGAGAACGATCTCATCGTCCTAGAGGACGACCTTCAATTCTTCCCCCGCTATAAAGCCGTCTTTCTTTATCGACTGAGTCTTCCTCCCGAAGTCGTCTCGATTTTCCGCCGCATGGAAGGAACGCTCGACGAAAAACGCATGATCCGGCTCAACGCCGAAGCGGAGCGCACCAAGAACTACGCGCGCGCCGCCGATCTCTACTTTCGTAATGACGGTTCGGCACAGCCGACGAGCATCGGAGAAACATTCGGGCACAAGCTTCGGCGCTGGATCCTGCGTCATCTCGAGCTGGCAGGGATCTCGTTGCTTCTCTCGATCGTGATCGGAATTCCGCTCGGGATCGCAGCCAGCCGTGGAGGAGTAATCGGCCAGGTGATTCTCGGATTTACCGGCGCCATCCAAACCATTCCTTCCCTCGCGCTTCTCGCGCTGCTCGTGCCGCTGCCGTTTTTCGGCATCAGCGTGCGCACCGCGATCGCGGCGTTGTTTCTCTACGGTTTGCTGCCGATCGTGCGGAACACGGCGACGGGTTTGCAGGATATCGCCCAGCCCGTGCGCGAATCGGCGATCGCGCTGGGGCTCGAACCGTCCGCGAGGCTGTGGAAAATTTATCTACCGATGGCGTCGCGCTCGATTCTGGGCGGAATAAAAACGAGCGCGGTCATCAACATCGGCACCGCGACCCTGGCCGCGCTCATCGGCGCGGGAGGTTTGGGCGAGCCAATTTTGAGCGGCCTCAACCTCAACGATCACGTCACAATTTTGCAGGGCGCCATTCCCGCCGCGGTTCTCGCCCTGCTCGTGCAATGGAGCTTTGACTTGTTAGATCGGCTGCTGATCCCGAAAGGACTCCGGCTCTAGATGCTCTATGCCCATCGCTTCCATAAACCCAACAACGGGCGAAACGCTCAGAACCTTCGAGGCGCTCGACTCTGGCGAGATTGAAGATCGATTGGCCAAGGCGGACGGCGCGTTTGAAACTTATCGCCGCACGTCATTCGCAGAACGCGCGAATTGGCTGAACCAGGCTGCCAATCTTCTCGAACACGAGAAAGCGCAGCTCGCGCGGATCATGACCCTCGAAATGGGGAAGCTCCTGCGCGCGGCCGAGGACGAAATTACGAAATGCGTGAAGGGGTGTCGTTTTTATGCGGAGAACGCCGAGCGCTTTCTGGCCGAGCAGGAAATCCCGACGGAGACCGCCCGCAATTACGTCCGCTACGAACCGATGGGGCCGATTCTTGCCATCATGCCGTGGAACTTTCCGTTCTGGCAGGTCTTTCGTTTCGCCGCGCCGGCGTTGATGGCCGGCAACGTTGTTTTGCTCAAGCACGCGGCCAACGTTCCGCAGTGCGCGCTCGCGATCGAAGATATCTTTCGACGCGCGGGATTTGAAGAGGGCGTATTCCAGACGTTGCTGATCGAGACGGAGCAAACGCGCGGCCTCATCGAAGATCCGCGCGTGAAGGCGGTCACGCTCACCGGCAGCGAGCGCGCCGGTAGCGAAGTCGCGAGTGCCGCGGCGCGCCAGATTAAGAAGAGCGTCCTGGAACTCGGCGGGAGCGATCCGTTCGTCGTCATGCCGAGCGCGGATCTGGAGGCAGCAATCAAGACCGGCGTAACGGCGCGGACGCTCAATGCCGGCCAGTCCTGCATCGCAGCCAAGCGCTTCATTTTGGCCGAGCAAATCTACGATCGCTTCGTCGAGGACTTCGTGGCAAAGATGCGCGCGCTCAAGATTGGCGATCCGCTCGATCCGGCGACAGACATCGGACCGCTCGCCACAGAAGCGATCTTGAAAGGCGTCGACGAGCAGGTTCAAAAGTCCACCGCGGCTGGCGCGAAATTACTGACAGGGGGGAAACGAATCGATCGCCCCGGTTTTTTCTACGAGCCGACGGTGCTGGCAGAGATCCCGCGCGAATCACCTGCCTACCGCGAAGAAATCTTCGGACCGGTCGCCTGCTTCTTCCGAGTCAAGGATGCAGCCGAGGCGATCGAGATCGCGAATGATACCTCTTTCGGCTTGGGCGCGTGCGCGTGGACGAACGATCCTGCAGAGAAGGAGCTTTTCGCCCGGGAACTCGAGGCCGGCATGGTCTTCATCAACAGCATGGTCGCGTCCGATCCACGACTGCCCTTCGGCGGCGGGAAGCGTTCTGGTTTCGGCCGCGAATTGGGCGCGCAGGGAATTCGCGAGTTCGTGAACATCAAGACTGTTTCGCTCGCATTGTAACGCGCTGTAGTCGCGGCGCGATGCCGCCGTTGGGCATTTCATTTTTCTCAGTGTAGGAATCCTCTTCCAACGGATCGGCGATGACGGCCGAGACATCGTTCGGCAATTTGTTTTCCGAACCCGCGCGCACCACCGCTTTCACAACGTGCCCGCGCTGCGTGAGCAACGGAATGAGCCGCCGACCAATGTAGCCCGTGCCCCCCGTCACGCAGTTGGAATGCTTTTCTGTCATCGCTCTGAGCGACTATTAGCCCGGCGTCCTGGAAGTCCAAAACCCCTCGTCAGATTGACATTAGCGCCGGGTTGTGAATAACATCGGACACTATGCGTGCGATCTGGAAGGGCAGTATCAGCTTCGGCCTCGTTTATATTCCGATAGCCGTCTATCCGGCGACCCGAGAAGAGAAGCTCAGTTTCCGTCAGCTCCGGGCTACCGATCTCAGCCCGATCAAATATAAAAAGGTCGCCGAAGCGGACCAGAAAGAAGTGACCGCGGACCAGATCGTGAAGGGGTTCGAGTATGAGCGCGGGCATTACATCGTGCTTAAGGAAGAGGATTTTTCCAAGGTCCGGATCGAATCGACTCACTCGATCGACATCACCGATTTCGTCGATCTCACCCAGGTCGATCCGAAGTTTTTCTACAAACCGTATTTCCTCGAACCGCAAAAGGGCGGCGAGAAAGCGTACGCGCTTTTGCACAAGGCGCTTTCCGGCACCGGAAAGATCGGCGTCGCGAAAGTCGTAATCAGCAATCGCGAGTATCTCGCCTCGGTGAAGCCGGATGGATTGTTCCTCGTCCTCGACCTTATGCACTTCGCCTCTGAGATTCTGGCGCCGGAAGAACTTAAGAATGGCAGCGCCACGGCGATCACCGACAAGGAATTGAAGATGGCGCAGTCACTCGTCGAAAGCATGTCGGTCGCGTGGGAGCCGGACAAATACCGCGATGAGTATCGCAATGCCGTGATGGAAATGATCGAGCAAAAAGCGCAGCATAAGGAAGTGGCAAAGAAGGCCGCGCCCGCCGTGCGCGCAACGAACGTTGTCGACCTGGTTAAGGTGCTCCAGGAAAGCCTGAATCGGAACCAGTCGCTCAAGCCAAAGCGGAACGGGGCGAGCCCGTCCAAGCGTTCCACCTCAGCGATGGTGAAACAAAAGCGCCGCGTCGCGGCGTAGTTGTAGCCGCGATCGTTGATCGCGGTCCTTTGGATGGGTAACTGCTGTGTCCTCTATTATTCAGGACGGGCAGCGCCCGTCCCTCCAAGCATTCCCATCAACTGCTTCGCCAATCTCGGCCCGGTCCCGCTCTCTTCGTGCTTGAGATAGACGAATACATCCGGCCAGATCTTTTCGTTGTCGCCGATCGCTTTCGCCCATCGCTCCATATCCGCGTCGGTATAATCCTCGCGACGCAAACGCATATAACCGTAGTCAGCCGTCGCCACCACCGGCGTGGTCAAGTCCGCGCTTTCCGCGATGCAAAGCGCGATGTTCTTCCCGTTCAGCAACGCGAACACTTCCTCGTCGAACCAGGAAGGATGCCGGAACTCAAACGCGGCACGAAGCCCGGCTGGGACATCTTCCAGAAAAGCCGCAAGCAGCGCAGTGTCCTTCTTAAATGCCGGCGGTAACTGAAACAGGACGGGACCCAGCTTCGCTTCGAGATCCGCGATGACCTGGCAAAAGTAACGCATCGTATCGCCGCAATCGCGCAGCTTCGAAAAGTGCGTCACCTTCTGCGGCGCTTTCAGGCTGAACTTGAACCGCTCCGGCGTCGCGTCCCACCAGTT
>JALYIN010000072.1 GCA_030775765.1 Verrucomicrobiota bacterium | reverse complement strand
GTATCGATCACTTCGAGGTGAAGCGTGTCGAGGTTTGGGTTACTCGTGCGCGCGGTGACGCTACCATTCAGGGGTGTGAACTTGACCGCGTTCCGAATGAGATTCCAAAAGATCTGCTGAATTCGCGCTGGGTCGCCATCCACGTGATGGCGGCTCGCACCAAGCTCGAGTCTGATCCTGGGGCTCAAGGAAGTCGCGTCGCCCTCGACGACAACAATCGCTTGTTCGAGAAGGTCGTGCGCATCGATCACCCGGCGGTGCAACTGTACCTTGCCGTTCGAGATGCGGGTCAGGTCGAGGAGATCGTCGATTAGCTTCGCTTCCAGCTCCACGTTGCGGCGAATCATCGAGATATCGGCGCGAATCTCCGCCGGGATATTCGGATCGGTTTCCATCGCGCTCGCCGCCATCAGCACCGGATTCAAGGGCGTGCGCAGTTCATGACTCAGCACCGCGAGGAAGCGATCTTTAGCCGCATTGGCCCGCTGCGCTTCCCGGAGAGTGTGGCGCAGTTCGGTGCGAGCTTTATCGAGGGAATCAGCGAGCAACTTTGCCTGCGTGGCTGCTTGCTTCGCTACCGCGGTCTTGCCTTCAGCGACAGCGGCGATCCGTTCGCCCTCGAAAGCAGCCGCCAGAATGGGAACGAGCAGGCTGACATCGACACCCTTGGCGATGGAGGGGTTGCCGCCGAGGAAAACGACGACGGATCCATCTTCTGCCGCGAAGCCGGAAACATGAGTTGTCGCTTCGATAGTGGGAAATGGGAGGTCGCCTTGATGAAAAGAACCCTGGACGCAGCTTTCGAGGAACTGACGCCAGGCCCGGGCGTCCGGCAGCGTTTTTTGAAAACCGGGCGCGGGAAGCAGGATGCCGAGCTCGGGATCACGCACAAAGACCAGCAGGTTCTCCGCGCCGATGTGGGCCGCCAGAGCTTTCGCAGCGGCGGCGCGATTCTCCGGCTGCGTCAGCGCGGCGACCAGGGAAAGGAGCTGGCCGCGCGGTGCGGATGTGCGTTCAAGCCGGCAGGACGCAAACGACGGCTGTGCAGTTGTGGAAGCCGTTGAATTGCCCTGTCGTTCTGGCGACTTGTCCATACGTATTGCAGCCCGCAAATTGCGTCTCGCCGAGAACTTCTTTCAAGGCGTCGAGCTCGTTCCCGAACTCGCGGCCCATCCGAAGACGCGTCGCGACACAATCAAAAAAGAGGGCGACGCCCGGCTCGTGTCCATTGAGTTGATCCACCGCGGCACGCGTCGCATTTGCGGCCGCTTCTTTCGCGGAGGCTACGTCCGTGCTCATCAGACAAACCGTGGCGCCTTGCGGGATTTCCGCTGCGCAAAGAACCGAGCCATCAGGATTCACCGCCAAAGGCACGCGCAATTTGTAGCCGTCTCCGGTTTCAATCCCAAGAATGTTATGAAGAAAAAACGGCATTGGCTCCTGGATGTCGAATCTCTGACCGGTTGTCTCGGCATGTTCGCGAAAAACGTCCAGAACAGGAGAAGCGTTCAGACTCACCAGGACCGCGCCACGCGCTTCGGTCACCCGCATCGGCGCCGTCGCCGGGCTCCAGCCGTGGCGGACACCAATGCCAATCGGCTTCTCGGAAACGATCTCGAGAGCGACCGCGGCATCGCTCGCGATTTCGCCGCCAACAAAAACCTGGGTGCGTCGGAAGTTTGCATCGTCGCCGGCGCCTCCGCCGAAAAACTGGTGACTGCCGCCAGTCTTGAGCGTCAGCTCTTCGATCAATTCGTCGGCGTGACCGGCGAGCGCGTCGGTCAAAATCAAAGCGGAACAATACTCGTTCGACCCTTCCTGCCCGCAGCGAAAGTTCTGGACCATGTCCGCTGCCGCTTTGCGTCGATCTTTGCTGATGCCGCGGCCAATCCCGACAGCGAACTGCAACGATGGCGAACGAAGCGCCACCGCACACGCTTTGCCTTCACCTTGGGTATCGTTGGTAAATTCCCCCGCGGACGAGCAGCCCACGATAATTTTCGCGCCGGTTCGTTCCGCCACGCAGGCCACCAGCGCCGCCGCGTCATACTTCGGCGAGACGAACAAGATGACTGCATCGGGATTCCCACCCCCGAGTCCCGTCGCAATCTGCCCGCCCAGGGAGAGGCCAGCTTCTCTGCTGTCTTCCGTCGCGGTATAGACCACGACGCTTTGAGTTTTATCGGAATTCGCGGAAATCATTGGCCGCACTCTCGCCGGTGCGCCAGCTTATGCAATCGGCAGCTCCGCTTCAGCCGCATCGCTTCGATCTCTTGCAGGCGACACGCCTACCCTACAGCTTTGAGAATAGCCCAGCGCTTCAGCGCTTGGAAAATCGGGAATCACCAAAGATCATTTACTCCCGGGCGGGGACGGAAGAGTCCTTGTTTTCCAGGGACTCCGCATTGCCCTGAACGACGAGTTCTCCGCCCTCGACGCTTTGTTGCGCCAGCTCCCTTCGTCTCTGAATCCCGGCGGCCGCGTCGCCATCCTCACCTTCCATTCTGGCGAAGACCGCCGCGTAAGAAAGTCCTTCGCGGCGGGCCGACACGTCGGTCTCTATTCCGAAATCTCCGACGAAGTCATGCGTCCGAGCGCCACGGAGCGAAACGCAAATCCTCGTTCCTCTTCCGCCAAGCTGCGATT
>JALYIN010000071.1 GCA_030775765.1 Verrucomicrobiota bacterium | reverse complement strand
TTTTCCAGCGGCCCGGGTGAATCGCAGTAAGCGATCGCCTGCCCGCGTTTGAACTCGGGCATAACGATGATGTCGACGGGCGTGGTAGGCACCCTGACCAGGTTCTTCGATCTTACGAAATCGGTCGCTTCTTTCAAAACAGTCTTGGAATAGGAAACGATGGTGTCGTCTTTGGGCCGCTGCTCGGCCAGCTTGTCGAGCACCGCAGCGGTGACCTTCTTGCGGTCAGCTAACGTGGCTTCGTCCGCGTTCGGAAACTGTTTCTTGTAGAGCGGGAGCGCGGTTTCGTAGATCGCCTTCTGGGTTTGCTCGAGGTCGGTCCGCGCCGCTTTCATCAAATCTTCCATCGACATGTCGGAAGCGAGGGCGAACCGGAGCTTCTTCCGGAACTTGTCCGCGCCGATGCGGAAATCCCCGGTCGAGCGCGGGAGCAGATCGTTTTGCAGCCACGTTTTATAGTCCGTCAGGGCGGCGATCGCTTTCTCCTGGACTGCAGCGACATCGGCTTTCGCTTTCGGCGCTTTGTCGAGCGTCTCATTGAGCCCTTCCTTGATGAGTGCAATCGCGCCCTGAGTCTGGTCGATGGCGGTCTCGGTGTAAACCTGAGGCGGATTCTTGAGGTTCGCCCTGGCCTGCGCGATGACCGCGGGAATCTTTTCCATGCGGGCGCGGATACTGGCCACGCGCTGCTCGGCCGGGGCGAAATCGCGGGCGACCAGAAGATAGAGGCTGTTGGCCAGGCTCTCGTTGTAGAGAAGCGGATTCCATTCCCGTTCCTTCAATTCCTCAATGCCGAAAATTTCGTTATCGATATTGTCCTTGAGCAAACGGACATCGGCCTTGTTCGGTCCGGTCAATTTCGTCAGATCACTGAACTGTTCGAGCTGCTGCCGAAAATCTTTGGCGCGCTGGAGTTCTTTCGCGACCGCGGCGTCGGAATAGTCGGTGAGCTGGTCGTCAAACCGATGATCGCCAAGGCTCGTCGCGTATTCCGGATTCGATTGGAGCAAGCCTTCGATGTAATCCTTCGCCAGCTTCTGGAACTTGTCGTCCTCGGGAGTGCCCCGAACGATGGGGGCAAGAATCAAAACTGCGGTGAAGATGCAGAGTCGGGTTACGAATGTGGTTTTCATAAATGAAGTGAGTTGATTCTGATGAAACGACGACGACTCGCGATGAGAGAGCTAGACTTCCGGCTGCGCGGCGAGGATCGCATCCGGCTGGTCCTGGAGATAGGTCCTTCCTTTGTAAAAAGGAGTGACGATCGCAAACAAAACCCCCGTTCCCAGCATCACCCAGACGAAGAACATAAAATAACTCGTGCCCTGGAGTTTCACGGAGCCGTCCGGATTTTGAATGACGAAATTGACGACCGCTGTGAAGACATTCCCAAGCGAGATCGCGATTGTGTAAGTGCACATGACCAGCGATTTCAGTTTCACCGGCGCCTGGGTGTAGGAAAATTCGAGGTGGGTCGGCGAGACGAGGATCTCTCCGGCCGTCAGAACGACAAAGGCCCACACCTGCCAGATAATGTTCGGTTTCAAACCGCCATCGAGCCGCGTCTGGATCATGGCCACGATAAAAAATGCTCCCGCCGTCACGAACAGTCCGGCGCCAATTCGCCGCAGCGGCGTCAGGGTGACCACCCGGCCCACGAGCGGGTAAACGAAGTAGGAAAAAAGCGGGAGCATGATCAGGATGAAAATGGGGTTGACCGTCTGGATCTGAGACGAGAGCCATTCGTTCCCGAGAAAATGGCGGTCCATCGATTCGGCCTGGACGATCCACGACGAGAAATTCTGCTGCCAGAGCGCCCAGAACATCATCACGAACGGAACAGGAATGAGAAGGTTGCCGAGAATTTTTAGCGTCTGGCGATTAAAGATTTCGCGCGCGTAGTTCCTCAGGCCGGTTGGCGGGATGTGGACGAATTTCTTTCGCCCCAGCCAAAAAACGATGGTGGCGATGGCCATCAAGACACCGGGAAACCCGAAGGCGATGTCAGGACTGTGGAGACGAGGGCTCTCGAGGAAGCTGACAATGGAGGGCGACGCATGAGCCGAAAGCCAGGGCGAAGCTTTGTATGGTTCGAGTAGCCACGGGATCAGCAGCGTGGAAAAGGCGGAACCGAAATTAATCGCGAAATAGAACCAATTGAAGACGCGCGTGAGCAAATGCTTGTTCGACTCGCCGAATTGATCGCCGACGTTCGTCGACACGCATGGCTTGATGCCGCCGGCGCCGAGCGCGATTAAGAGAAGACCGATGGCGAGGATATAGCGCGGCTCGATCATGTGAGCCATGGGCGACCCGATCAAAGCGAGCGCGGCGTGTCCGCCGCAATAAACGATCGACAGAGCCATGACGACTTTGAACTTCCCAAACACTGCATCCGCGAGCACCGCGCCGAGCAAAGGAAGAAAATAAAGCGTCGAAACGAAGGTGTGGTACCAAGCCTCTGCGTTCGCCGGTTGCATGGTGCTCATGTGCCCCATCTTGTCCGTCAGATACTTCGTCATGAAGATCGTCAGGATGGAGTTCATCCCATAATAGGAGAACCGCTCCGCGGCTTCGTTGCCGATGATATAAGGCACGCCGGGCGGCATGCCCTTGGTATTAAGTGGCGACGTGATGTACTCGGATTTCGCCATGCGTCGTCCCGGTCCTCTACGGTTTTGGTTTATCGGGGAAAAAGTTCGCGGGCGAATTGCGCGGCGGGGCAGTTTGAGAGGTGTGAGAAGCGTTGGTCGTCGCGGTCGACTGATCGGGGCGCGAGTCGGGCTCTTGCGATGTGTGTTCGTTTTTGGTTTCGTGTTCGTCAGGCAATTCGCCGACATGATGACGCTCGCAAGAGAGGAAGAAGACTAACGAGCCGGTCGCGAGGATAAGGCAGGCTCTGCGAAGAAATAATCGCATAAGGTCTGGCACATAAGCGCCGGGCATCCGCTTCCGCAAGGAGGAACGTGATTACGATGGGGAGAGCGATTGCGAATTGAATGCGCCCACCGCCGCATTACTATGAGCGGCAGTGGCCCGCACGGTAAAAAGCAATGCATGGAATGAAGTCTTCGCTCTGATCCTTCTCGGCGTCGGCACCCTGCTTTTTCTCGCCCTGATCTCGTACACGCCGAAGGACGTTCCTTCCTGGGTCTGGTTCAGCCAGGTCTCGTCGCCGAACCGGCCGGCGCAGAATTTCATCGGCCCGTTCGGTGCGATCATCGCCGGGTTCTCCTACATGATGCTCGGCGCCGCTTCGTATCTGCTCGCGGTGGTTCTGCTCGGATTCGGCGGCGCGAAACTGTTTTATTCGAAACTGCGCGTCGCGCCGCGGCTCGGCTGGATCGTTCTCTTCATTGTGTCGGGCGCCTGTTTACTCCAGTTGCAGACCACGCATCTGCAAGGCTGGCGAACGTTGTTCAACATTCCCGGCCCCGGCGGCTGGATCGGTTACGTCATCGGGAAAAAAATGCTGCTCACCTGGATGGGCGGCGTCGGGTCGATCATCCTGCTGACCGGCATCTACGTCAGCAGCCTCATTCTCATGACGGGGCTGCGGCCGATCCACATCGTCCGGCAAAGCGTGGTGGGAATCCGCCAGGGAATGGTGGCGTTTCGGGAATGGCAATTGAAGCGGCGGCTACGGAAGTCGGATTTGAAAGGGCGGCTGGAGATCAGCCAGCAGGAACTGGCGAAGCAGCAGCGCGTCATCGAAAAGCAGTTGAAAAAAAGAGGCGCGCCCGTCCCGGAACCGGCGGCCGCGGTTATTCCGCCGGAAGAATTGATGAACCGGCCGAAGCCGAAGGTGGTTGATACAACCGCGTTGCCGAGCGAGCCGGCGAAGAAGAAGCCGTCGCTGGCGGAATTGCGCGGCGCGGAAACGAAAACGAAATCGTCCACCGGCCTAACGAGTAAGACCTGGGACGCGGAGAACTACACGCTGCCGGGAATCGATTTGCTGGACGTTCACGACATGGAAGGCCGGACGGCCGTCGATCCGGCCGAACTGGAACAGATCCAGCAAGTGCTCATCGAAACGCTGGGACAATTCGGAATCGTGGTCGCGGCGGGTGACATCACCAAAGGCCCGACGATTACCCGCTACGAAGTTTACCCAGCCAAGGGCGTGCGAGTGGATAAGATTGTGGCGCTCGAACGCGACCTTGCCCGGGCGACGCGAGCGGAACGAATCAACATTCTCGCGCCCATCCCGGGCAAGGACACGGTGGGAATCGAGCTGGCGAATACGAGGAAGGTGAAGGTGACGTTGCGCGAGCTGTTGCAATCGGCGGATTGGGAAGAGGCACGGGCTAAATCCAAACTGCCGCTCGCTCTCGGCAAGGACGTTTACGGTAAAACGATCATCGCCGATCTGGCGCAAATGCCGCACCTGCTCGTCGCCGGAACAACCGGCAGTGGGAAGAGCGTCTGCATCAACGCGCTCGTCGCCAGCATGATCTTCCGGTTCACGCCCGAAGAGCTCCGCTTCATCATGATCGATCCCAAGGTGGTCGAGATGCAGATGTATAACGCGCTGCCGCACCTGGCATTTCCAGTGGTGACCGATCCGAAGAAGGTCCTGCTCGCCCTGCGCTGGGTGATCGATGAAATGGAAAAGCGCTATAAGATCTTCGCGCACGCCGGGGTTAGGAATATCACCAGCTTCAATGGACGGCCGGCGAAGAAAACGCAGAAGGAATTGGATGCCGACGCTGTAGCGGCAGGCGTGTCGCCTGCAAACAGAGGAGCAGCGGACACGGCGGCCGCTATAGAAATCAAAGTCCCGCGCGATGACGAGCCAGTGATCCCGGAGCGAATGCCCTACATCGTCATTATCATCGACGAGCTGGCGGACCTGATGCAGACGGCGCCGGCCGACGTGGAAAGCGCGATCGCACGCATCACCCAGATGGCGCGGGCCGCGGGCATTCATCTCATCGTGGCGACGCAGACGCCGCGCGCCGATGTCATCACCGGCGTGATCAAGGCGAACATTCCAAGCCGGATTGCCTTTCAGGTCGCATCGAAGATCGACAGCCGCGTGATCCTGGATGAGAACGGCGCCGACCGTTTGTTAGGCCAGGGCGACATGCTTTATCTGCCGCCGAGCACGTCGCGCCTCATCCGCGCGCAGGGCGTCCTCGTGACCGATGAAGAGATTCATCGCCTGGTTGAATTTGTTTCCGCGCAGAGCCCGCCGTCGTTCGATGTCGCGATGCAGGATAAGTTGGAACTGTCGAGCCCGGCTGCCGAGGACGACGTGACCGACGAGGACGAGGAATTGGTCGAGAAGTGCCTCGAGATTATCCGGCAGGAAAAACGCGCCTCGACTTCGTTGCTCCAGCGCCGGCTTCGGCTCGGGTACACGCGGGCGGCGCGGATCGTTGATATTCTGGAACAGCGCGGCATATTGGGCCCTGGCGAGGGCGCGAAGCCGCGCGAGATTCTCGTCGACCTCGACGCCGCGGTTTAGCCGGCGCAACCACGCAATTTTTTCATGGAAGGTCTTGGTAAAAAATTAAAAGAAGCCCGCCTCGCGCGCGGCCTCACGCTCGATGATGCCTACCGGATGACGAAGATTCGTCCCAACCGTCTCGAGGCGATTGAGAACGAAGATTTTTCGCTTTTCGACAGCCTGACTTATTCGAAAGCGGCAGTCCTGATTTACGGAAAGTTTCTCGAGGTCGATGTCTCGCCCTACATGGAGGCATTCGAGACCTCGGAGAGCGTCACCGTGGACGGTTACTCCTACCTGCAAGACGCGCCGGACCCGGAGCCCGCCCGGCCGCAAACGGTGCGAAGACGAAGCAGTAGTCCCGGCCTCGGCGGCGGGCGCTCGTCTTTCATGCCTTTGATCATTGGGGTTGTTGTGCTGGTCGTTGGATTCACGGTGATGAAGTGGGTCCTTCAGATGCAACGGCTCAATCCACGTCCCACGCCGGCTCCCGGCACTTCGCCTCTCGCCACCGCCACCGCTTCTGACAAAATCATCGCGCCCCACGCCCAGCCCGCGGAAAACACGACAGCACCAGCGGCCACCAATGCCGCTTTGCCTACGGCCACGGCAACGGCCGCTGCGGCGGTTACTCCGGTTGTTCCCGCGCCGGTGGCGGCCGAACCGGAAGTGCGCCGGGCCGAGCCGGTCAACCCGAAGGATGCGGCGGTGATTCCGACCCCAACGCCCTCACCGAAGAAATCTCCGCGACCACCGCGCCCGACGCCGGCGGCGTCGCCGCGATCGACTGTGGGCAACACGCCTCGACCGCGGTAAGTAATCGGGGGTCAGATGAGCCGCAAAACGGAATCGTCTTCTGTCGCAGCGGTCTATGACCGCCGAGCGGCGGCGCTTACGGATAAACCAATCGCCGTTCATAGACCGCCGTTACAGGGAGGAACACAGATAAAAGTCGGCATGATCAGTCTTGGGTGCGCCAAGAACCTGGTCGATGCGGAGATCATGCTCGGCAGCGTTCTGCAGAGCGGGATGCAGGTTACCGCCGACGCCGGCGAGGCGGACGTGCTCGTCGTGAACACGTGCGCGTTTATCGATTCAGCCAAGGAAGAATCGATCGAGGCAATTCTCGAGGCGCATCAACAGCGCGGGCTCGGCAAGAAGGCGGGTCAAAAATTGATCGTGAGCGGCTGCATGTCGCAACGGTTTTCGCGGGAGCTGCGCGAAGCGATGCCGGAAGTGGACGCGTTCATTGGCCTGGATCAGGTCGGCGAGCTGGGAGCGATCGTGGCGCGAGTGCTGAACCCGGAAAACGATCGCGGCCACAACTTCGTCACGGAGCGGCCTACCTATATTCCGAATTACGACACGCCGCGGTTTCGTCTCACGCCGGCGCACAGCGCCTATTTGAAGATCGCAGAAGGATGCAATCATCCGTGCAGCTTCTGTGTCATCCCGCAAATGCGCGGACGGCATCGCAGCCGGCAGCCGATATCGATTTTGTCGGAGATTCGCGGGCTCGTGGCGGAAGGCGTGAAGGAAATCAACCTGATCAGCCAGGACACAACTTATTACGGGATGGATTTGTGGCCGGAGAAAGCCGGTCCGCGGCAGCCGGTCGATTCGTCGCGCGGTCCCACGCTTTCCGCTTTGCTGCGCGAGATCGAAAAGATCGAGGGCGAGTTCTGGGTGCGCCTCCTTTACACGCACCCAGCTCACTGGAGCGACGAGCTGATCGAGACGATCGCGGAATGCCGCAAGGTCGCGCGCTACATCGACATGCCGCTCCAGCACATCGAGGAAGGAATGCTTTCGCGGATGCGGCGCGAGACCAGCCGCGAACACATCGAGAATTTGATCCGGCGACTGCGCGGGGGAATTCCCGGCGTCGCCTTGCGCACGACATTCATCGTCGGTTTTCCCGGCGAAAACGAGGAGGCGTTCGCGTCACTGCTCGAATTCATCGAACGCACGCGTTTCGAACGGCTCGGCGTTTTCAAATATTCGCAGGAGGAAGGCTCGCGGGCCGCCAGGATGCCGGAGCAACTTCCGGCGTCGATCAAGAACGACCGGTATCGCCGTGCGATGACGGTGCAGCAGCGGATTGCGCGCGAGATCGCATCGGCCCACGTCGGCCGCAAATTGCGCCTCCTCGTCGACCAGCCGCTCATCGCCCGTACGGAAGCGGATGCGCCGGACGTGGACGCGCGCGTAATTCTTTCGGAGCCTGCGACCGTCGGTGAATTCACGACCCGCCGTATCACCGGGAGCCGCGGTTACGATCTGCTCGCGTAATGTCCCCTGTTGGGAGGGGTCTGTGTGAGACGCCACCTCCGCAACGGCCTCTCATGAGACGCCCTACACTCCGAATTTAGAGTGACAGCCATTACCGGTCTGTGCGATTTTCCTAATCGTAACCCCCATCCCCCATGGCTGACCCGAAAACGGATACCGTCCGAATCGTTCTTCCCTCGCGGCCTCCCGTCATGCCGATCCGTCGGTTGCCGCCGAAAATCACAACATCGCTTTCCTGCGAATCGATCGTAGAGGCGCCGAGCCTCGTGCCGCGGCGTCCGCCTGTCTCACAACTCGCTTTGCCCTCGCCGTCGCCGCTGTTCCAGCCGTTACCGAAACCAGCAGGGGTCGAGACGAGCGCGGCGGTTGGACCTTTCCCGCCGGGCGGTGACGTGACCGCGACAGCCGCGCCCAGGGTGATCACATCCAGACCTGTCGCTCCGGTGGACGACATCCCCCGTTCGCTCGCCTGGGGGTTGCTCGGCGTCTCCGCCGTGATTTTTCTGATTCAAATTTGGAATTACGTCGTATCGTAGGGGATGGAAAACTCGGTGGCAGTCACGCTAGACGATTCGAATTTTGACAAGGAAGTAAATCAAAGCACGCAGCCCGTGCTGGTCGATTTCTGGGCGGAATGGTGCGGCCCGTGCAAGATGATCGCGCCGCTCATCGACGAGATCGCGAAAGAAAAAGCAGGCTCGGTGAAGGTGGCGAAGGTCAATGTCGACGAGAACCAGAGCCTCTCGATGAAGTACAACGTCCGCGCGATCCCGGCGCTCCTCTTTTTCAAGAACGGCCAATTACGCGATCAGGTCATCGGCATGACGAGCAAGAAAGATTTGCTCGGCCGGCTGGAGGCGCTGGCGTAAGGAGCTTTTTAAAGTGCGCCCGGCGCGGCTCGAACGCGCAACCTACAGCTTCGGAGGCTGTCACTCTATCCAGTTGAGCTACGGGCGCAGAGTGTCCCGATTATAGTAGGCAGGCGCGAAAGCACAACCGGACGTGGCTGCCCACTCCTTCTTCTGATCCTGATCCTGAT
>JALYIN010000070.1 GCA_030775765.1 Verrucomicrobiota bacterium | reverse complement strand
AGCAGATCATGAACGACAGCATCAACCAGACGCTGAGCCGCACCATTCTCACGAGCACGGTGACGTTGATCCCGATCCTTTGCCTCTTCTTCTTTGGCGGGTCCGTTCTGCGGGACTTCGCGCTAGCCATTATCGTGGGCGTCGTCGTTGGAACTTACTCCTCGATTTTCATCGCGTCGCCCATCGTTCTCTGGTGGACGCGAGCCCGCGGCGGGAGCGCTTCCAGCTTGCGCCGGGAGATCACGGATAAGGCCACAGCTGCCACGGGTCGTACGAGTTAGGTCGGGTTGGAAAACCCGTCCGGGAGATTGTATCTGGCACTTATAAGCGTCCCAGATCGAGGAATTTGGCGAAAGTTATTCACAGTAGTTGACGCCCACCAGCCGCCCGCGTAGGCTCGGCTGCGCCGGTTCCAAAACCGGGACATTTTTTAGAAACGAGGATGACACATGCCTGAAGTGATAGTTCGTAAAGGTGAACCGGTGGACCGGGCCTTGAAGCGCTTGAAAAACAAGCTGGACGCCGAGGGAATTCTGGAGGAAGTCCGCCGGCTCCGTGCCTTCGAGACTCCGAACCAGAAAAGCCGTCGGAAAGCCAAGGCCAACGCGAAACGTGGCCGAACGAAGTTCCGCTTCAATCCTTCCTAAGCGCGAGTTCCTCGCGATTCGATTTCCAGAGGCGGTCGCCACGGCGACCGCCTTTTTGTTTCCCGTCCTCTTGCACCTGATCCTGATCACGCGCCTGATCCCCGGGTCGGCAGGGTACGCGGAAGATCCCGATCAAGAGCAGGAGAAGAATTACTCGCACTCGCACACGATCCGGAAGCCGATATCGTTGCAGGAATAATTCGGAACGTTTGAGTTGCGGGTGGTCGCCCGCAAACTGTTGAAGCGGGATTTCCAACTGCCGCCCCGGAGAACGCGCTTCGCTCCGGCGGTCGGCCCCCGCGGATTCACTTTCGCGATCCCGCGGTAAGGCTCGAAATAATCCAGGCACCATTCCCAGACGTTCCCGGCCATGTCCTCGATTCCGAACGGGCTGGCGCCGAACGGAAATGCGCCCACCGGCGAACTTTCCGGATAACCGTCATCGATCTCGTGGTCGCTCCAGGCAAAGACAGTGTTGCGATCGGCAAAGTTTGCGAGGTCGCCGCGATGCTCGTGATTTCCCCACGGATACTTCCGCCCGTCCAGGCCGCGCGCACCGTACTCCCACTCGGCTTCGGTCGGGAGCCGATATTTCTTCCGTTCCCGGGCCGACAACGATTTGCAGTATCTAATCGCATCCAGGCTGCTCACGTAGACGACCGGATGACGATCGCCCGCGCCGGGCGCGCGTTTGCGGGAGTGAGAGGGGTCGAACTGCTCGTATTCGGCATTGGTGACCAGGTGACGGGACATATAAAATCTGCTGAGGGTCGTCTTGGTGAGCGGTCGCTCGGTCGGGCCGGCATCGGGCGCTTCGCTGCCCATGACGAGCTCGCCCGAAGGAATGAAGAGCATCTGGCTCCCGAACGAGTTCACGAAGTTCGCAAACCGCTGGCGATCTGCATCGGGGTTCAGCACTACCGCTGGCTCGGCGACCGCAGCCTGACCGTTTGCCGCCGCTTTAACCGACTGATGAACAACCGCCATGCGCGGCGGCTCCGGTGCCCCCGGATCCAGCATCTTGTCAGCTTCGTCAAGATAAAGATCGACCATGTCCTCGGCTTCCGCAGCATCGATACCGAGGTTCTCCGCCATGTTAACGAAGGCGTCACGGGTGTCGTCAGCCATGCCGTCCGTGTCCAAGCCGCTCAGCCGCAGCATGCGCATGAAATCTTCTTTCGGATCGAGTGACTTCTGACGACGGCGCAGTGATCTCGGCGCCTGATCCGCGCGCGGCGCTGCGGCGGTGACTCGTTGCCCGCCGCTGTCCTTCAATTCCGCCTCGATGTAACTGGCGATCTGTTCGCCGCTCAGTCCGTGCTCGCCGCCGAAACGATGCAGGTTTTTCTCTTCCTCGACGGTCAGAACGCCATCGGCCAGGGCGAACGTGAGGTATTTGTGGAATTCGATGGTCGCCTGCTCGTTCGCCTGCGCCGCTAATTCCGAATCGACCTGCTTGCGACGCGCCGGATCGAGCAGCTCCACGCGCGCCTCCGTCAGGTAGCGCGAGGATTCATCGAGACCAGGCCGCAGGATTTGGGCGAGCGGATTGCTTGGCTGGTTCTTGAGCGGGAGCTTTTTTTGCCACCACCGCATCAGCTCGCGGCAATGCTGCTCGATCAGCTCGTTGCTCGGATTAGCGTGCGGATCCAGGCAAAGCCGCTCGTAAAAATTCGGCGACTTGTATTTGCTCCAGCCGTCCCATTTGTAAGGATCGTCCGGAAGCGGAACGGGAAAGCTTCCCTCGAATTGCATCATGTTACGCCACCGGGATGGCGCCCAAGCTCTTGGCCGCGCGGTCGACTTCATCCGGGGCGAGACCGGTGTTGCGTTCGATCCGAACCTTCGCCTGGTTGCCCGATGCGTTGACGGCGACTTCGAGCACCTGGTTGGCGTTGTATTCGTAAGTCAGCTCGACCGGGGAACCCTTCGGCAGGAACGCAGGCAACTCGACATCGCAGAGTCCCAGCGGCGTGCACTCCGCCGGCAGCGTGCTTTCACCTTCGACGATCCGCACCACGGCGCGCTGCATGTTCGCGCTGGCGGTGCCGAAGGAATTGCGTGCCGTCGCCGGGATTGCCGTCATTTTGCGGATCATCGGGAAAACGTATTCCTCGAGGTGCGCTTCATCCCAGAGGACGACGCCGAGGGTATGCGAAGTAATGTTGGTCACCTGGATGAGTCCACCTTCGCGCGAAGAAAATTGCTGCCGGGTATTTTCCGAAACGGTCTTCTCGCCGGTGGTCTCTTCTTCTTTGAGCAGCGATAAGATTCCCTGGATCGCCGCGCCGACCGCGACCGCTTCATCCGGATTTACGTCATCCACCATCGGCACGCGGGAGAGGCTTTCCACCATCTCGCGCACCATCGGCATCCGCGTCATGCCGCCGACGAGCAGGACTTTGTTGATGTCGCTCCATTGCATCTGCGCTTCCTGGAGCACCATTTCGCAAATCGTCTTGCACTTCTCGACGAGGTGCCGGGTCTTTTGCTCGAACTCCTCGCGGCTCAGCTCCACCTTCACGCTCTTGCCGTTGTGACTGTGAACAATGGCCGTCCGCGGCCGGCTCGAGAGCTGGATCTTCGCGGCCAGCGCCCGGCTTTGGAGGTCCTGGTAACTTTGCAAATCCAACAGGGGGTTCTCCCCGTGTGCGCGATCGAACTCTTCCGCCACGTGGTTGACGATCACGTCGTCCCAATCCTTGCCGCCGAGCCGGTGGTCGCCGTTGGTCGCCAGCATCTGGATTCCCTGCCCCTCGATCCGCATGATGGTGACGTCGAACGTGCCTCCGCCCAAATCGAAGACGAAAACCGTCTGGTCTTCATCGAGTTTGTCGAGGCCGTAAGCCACCGCCGCTGCGGTCGGTTCGTTGATGATCTGGAGAACATTCATGCCGGCCAGTTGCCCCGCGGTGATGGTCGCCGTTCGTTCGGCATCGTTGAAATAAGCCGGCACCGTGATGACCGCATCCGTCACCGGTTCCTTGAGATACTTCTCCGCATCCGCTTTTAACTTCCGCAGAATCAGCGCCGAAAGTTCCTCCGCCGAATAAATCTTCCCGTTGAATTCGCGTTGGAATTGCTCCTTTGGTTTGCCAATCTCGCGCTTCACGAAATCTACGATCCGTTCCGCTTCCGCGACCGCGTTGTTCTTGGCCAGGCTGCCGACGATAACACTCGAGCCGTCGAACAGGATTACGG
>JALYIN010000069.1 GCA_030775765.1 Verrucomicrobiota bacterium | reverse complement strand
CTCCCGGAGCGACGGTCGCAACCGGTTCCGGCGCCTTGATGCTCATGAGTTCCACCTCGAAAATAAGGGTCGCGTTCGGGCCGATCAGCTGGCCGGCGCCCCGCTCGCCGTAGGCGAGCGCCGAGGGGATGAAAAGCTGATATTTCGCGCCCGCCTTCATGAGCTGCAACGCTTCAATCCAACCTTTGACGACCCGGTTGACCTGGAAGGTCGCCGGTTCATTACGCTTGTAGGAGCTGTCGAATTCTGTGCCGTCGATTAACGTACCCTTGTACTGGACTACGACCGTATCGGTTTCTTTGGGAGACGGGCCAGATCCTTCCTTCAACACCTTGTATTGCAAGCCGCTGGCCGTCGTCTTCACGCCCTCTTTCTTTTTGTTTTCGGCGAGGAATTTTTCGCCTTCCGCGGCGTTCTTGGTCGCCGCCTCTTTGCTGGCCGCCATCTGTTTTTCCATCATTTCCTTCTGGAAGGTTTGGAGGGTTTTTTCGCGATCTTCCTTTGTCAAAAGCGCATCCTTGCCGGCGAGCGCGTCTTTCAATCCGCCAAAAAGCGCGTCCGGGTTCAGCTCGACATTTTGTTTCTTGAATGTCTCCCCGATATCATAGCCAATACTGTAGCTGGCCTTGTCCTTTTGATCTTTGAGCTGTGCCTTATCCTGCGCTAGACCAATCGAAGCGATGCAAACTGCGCCGAGGCAAATAATGAGACGTTTCATAGGAATGGCTCCACGCGCGGTTGAGATTCGGAATTTGGGCGGCGCGGGAACTGGCACGCTAGAGAAGAAACCACCCTCGTCAAGGCGTTCGGGGAGATCGTTTTCGAGGCGATTCGTTCCCCTCTTTCTGTGGATTCTGGTCGTAACGGTCCAGAACGGTGGAGCCGGAATCAACCTTTCCCCGGCCGAGACGCGCCGAATCGGAAACCGCATTTGGCAGAACGAATGCGGCGGGACGGTCGCCGGCCTCACTTCGTGGAATTCGGGCGAAAATTTCGCATCACTCGGCATCGGCCATTTCATCTGGTACCCGAAAGGCGTCCGCGGTCCCTTCGACGAGAGTTTCCCGAAATTCGTCGGGTTCGTCGAGTCACGACAGGCGAAGCTTCCCGCGGTGCTTGTGGCGAAAGACGGCTGCCCTTGGAAATCGCGCACGGAGTTTAATCAGGCCGCGCAGAGCCCGGCCATGAAGGAGCTGCGCGCCTTTCTGGCCCGCACCATCGACCTTCAGGCTGAGTTCCTGGTCCATCGGTTGCGAGATGCACTTCCAAAAATGCTGGCCGAGGGCGGCGCGTCGAACCACGCCCAGGTGCGGGAGCGGTTTGATCGCGTCGCCAGCAGCGCGGCGGGCTGCTACGCACTGGTTGATTATGTGAACTTCAAAGGTGAAGGGGTTCTTGCCACGGAGCGTTACGCAGGACAGGGTTGGGGCTTGTTACAAGTCCTCGAAGGAATGACCAACGACACTGCCGGCCGCGCTGCGGTCAAAAGCTTCGCCGATTCGGCGAAAACGATTTTGAAAAACCGGGTGCGCAGTTCTCCCCCGGAACGGAATGAAGCGAAATGGCTACCGGGTTGGCTCAAACGCGTGGACACGTATGTTGGAGGCTAAAGCCACGTGAGCTCACGATTCCTTCGATTCATTCCCGTTCTAACGCTCTCGCTTTTCGCTTGTGTCCAGGGGGCGAACGCCCAGGGTCCTCGGCGCTCTCCACCGCGGCCCGCGCCTTCACCCACGGTCAAGGCAACTCAGGCCCCGAAACCCTCGGCCACTCCTATGCAGCCGATGAAGAAAGCGAGCGAGTTGATCAGCAGGCAGCCCGGCATTACCACGAATAACGCGATCCTCCAGACCGTCACGCCCGAGAAAGCGCACATCATCGTCTCGCTCGCGAAGCAGCGCGCCTACCTCATGACGGGCGACGAGATTGCGATCGACAGCCCGATCTCCTCGGGGAAACGCGGTCATACGTCGCCGAACGGAAGTTTTACGGTGCTCGAAAAAGATAAGGACCATCACTCCAGCCTTTACGGCGACTACAAAGACTCCAGCGGCCGCACCGTCCGCGGCGGGGTTAGCGCGCGAATCGATTCGGCCCCGAGCGGCACCCATTTCGTCGGCGCATCGATGAAATGGTTCATGCGCCTGACCGGCGAAGGCGTCGGGATGCACGTCGGAATTTTGCC
>JALYIN010000068.1 GCA_030775765.1 Verrucomicrobiota bacterium | reverse complement strand
GAGCTGAGGAGCGCCTTGCTCGGGATGCATCCGATGTTCAGGCAAGTGCCGCCGAGTTCTTTGTCCTTCTCGACGATCGCGGTTTTCAGGCCGAGCTGCGCCGCGCGAATGGCAGCCACGTAGCCGCCGGGGCCGGAGCCGATGATGACGACGTCGTATTTATCCATGGAAAAAAGCTCCAAGCTTCAAGCTCGAAGCTCCAGAGAAGCTCCAACTTCCAAACACCAAAAGACGGCCCGCAGGTTTGGAGATTGGGGCTTCGTTCTTCATTGGAGCTTGGAGCTTGGGCTTGGAATTTGGAGCTTTAGAAGTCGATGGGCAGCTTCTTCGGGTCCTCGATGCACTGCTTCACCGCGATCAGAAACGTGACCGCTTCCTTTCCATCCACTGCCCGGTGATCGTAGCTCAACGCCAGATACATCATCGGACGAATCGCGACCTCGTCCTTGATCGCCACCGGGCGTTTCTGGATCGTGTGCATTCCAAGAATCCCGCTCTGCGGGGGATTCAGGATCGGGGTGCTGAGCAACGAGCCGTAAACGCCGCCATTTGAGATCGTGAATCCGCCGCCCTGCAAATCTTCGATCTTCATTTTTCCTTCGCGCGCTTTCGTGGCGAAATCCGCGATGTCGCGCTCCAGTTCGGCGAAGTTTTTCCTGTCCGCATCGCGCACCACGGGAACGACGAGGCCGCGTTCCGTCCCGACCGCCACGCCGATGTCGTAGTAGTGGTTCTGGATAAGATCTTCGCCTTCGATCCTGCTGTTGACCGGGGGGACCGCCTTCAAGGCTTCGACCGTCGCCTTAATAAAGAACGACATGAATCCCAGCTTCAGGCCGTTCTTCTTCGTGAACGCGTCCTGCGATTTCGCGCGCAACTCCTGCACCGCTGTCATGTCGCACTCATTGAAAGTGGTGAGGATTGCAGCGGTATGCTGAGCCATTACCAATTGCGCCGCGATCTTCCGCCGTAACGGCGACATTTTCTTGCGCGTAGAGCGGCCGCTCTCCGGTTGGATCGGCGGCGCCGGCTGTTTTTCCTCGGCGTGATCGTCTTTCGCTTTTGCTGCCGGCGGCTCGGAGGTCCGCGGCTCCGCGCGATTTTGCGCGGCGGTGACCGCGTCGTTTTTGGTTACCCGTCCGCCTTTTCCCGTACCCCGAATTTCCCGTGGATCCAATTTCTCCTCGGTCACGACGCGGCGCACTGCCGGCGATAAAGTTGTGGAGGACTTCTCGGAAGGGACTTCCTTTTGCGCTTCCGGCTTCTTGGTGGCCGGCTCCGATTTCTTCTCCGTCTTCGGCTCGCTCGCCGTTCCCTCTTCGATCGTCGCCACGACATCCCCAATCTTCACTTCGGCGCCTTCCGCGACGAGCGTCTGGAGCACGCCATCTCTCTCGGCATTAATCTCCGTGGAGACCTTGTCGGTCTCGAGCGTGAAGAGCGGATCGCCGGCGCTGACCTGTTCGCCGGACTTCTTGTGCCAGACGGAGACGACTCCGCTGGAAATCGATTCACCGACGGCCGGGACTTTTACTTCGATGCTCATGAAGGCGTTACATTATGCGCAAAGAAAGCAGGTGGTCGAACAGCAATCCACCGTCACAGGCTGAACGCGTCCGCGATCAATTGCGCTTGTTCGCGTTTGTGAATCACGAGGGATCCAACGGCCACGCTAGCGCTGGCATTGCGGCCGGCATAAAGAATTTTGCGGGCGAACAACGCCCACAGGCGCGGCTCCATGAAACTCCACGCGCCCATGTTCTGCGATTCTTCCTGGCACCAGACGAGCTTCGCGCTTTTCGGAAACGGCTTTAGCGCCTCGCGCAGTCTCACTTCGGCGAGCGGATAGAGTTGCTCCACCCGGATGATGGCGGCGTTGGTGATTCCCTCGGCCTCGCGGTAGTTCAGGAGATCGTAGTAAACCTTGCCTGAGCACAGAATGACGCGCTTCATTTTCTCCGCCGGCCCGACATCAGGCGACCCGAGAATTTCCGAGAACCCGCCGCTGGTGAAATCTTCCGCGCGCGATGACGCCGGCTCGGAGCGCAATAGACTTTTGGGCGTCATGATCACGAGGGGCTTGACGAAGTCGCGCTTCATCTGCCGCCGCAGCACATGGAAATACTGCGCGGACGTCGTGACGTTGCAGACCTGAATGTTCTCTTCGGCGCACGCCTGGAGAAAACGCTCCAGCCGCGCGCTGGAGTGCTCGGGCCCCTGTCCCTCATAGCCATGCGGCAGGAGCAGCACGATCCCACTCGGACGTTGCCATTTCGATTCCGCCGGGACGATGAACTGGTCGATGATCACCTGCGCGCCGTTCGCGAAGTCGCCGAACTGCGCTTCCCAAAGGCAGAGCATGTTCGGGTAATCGAGCGAGTAGCCGTAATCGAAGCCGAGCACCGCCGCCTCGGAGAGCAGGCTGTTGTAAATGCAGATGCGTGCCTGATCCGGCGCGAGATGAAGCAACGGC
Organism: Verrucomicrobiota bacterium; assembly: GCA_030775765.1. Lineage (GTDB taxonomy): Bacteria > Verrucomicrobiota > Verrucomicrobiia > Chthoniobacterales > UBA10450 > AV80. Next base: position 3,799 of record JALYIN010000068.1, on the reverse strand, counting down.
ATGAACGGCTTCCCGCTCTTCGCGTCGTACAGGAACGAATGGCGCGTGCTGAACGTTCCGCGACGACTGTCCTGGCCGGAAAGCCGGACTGGAATTCCTTCGAGCAGCAACGATCCAAACGCGAGTGCTTCGGCGTAATGCCATTCATACGGTCCGCCCCCTTCAAAAATTTCCCGCCGCCGGTCGAGCACGTTTTTCTTGATCTTGGGAATGATCTCGAAGTCCTCGGGCACTCGGGTGAGGCCGTCGACGATTTGCTTGAGCATCTCGGCGCTGATCGCCGTGGGCTTGCATTCGCCCGTGTATTTCGGCTGAAAGACCGCAGTCGATTCCTGGAACCGCGCCTTATCGGTGGCCTGTTCTTCCTCGATCGATTTGACCTCCTGCAAAACCAGTTCGAGCCGCATCTCGAATTCGGCTTCCAGACTCGCGGCCTCATCGTCGCTGAGTTTTCCGGCATCGATCAGCTCCTTCTTGAACAGCTGGGCGACGGGTGGCCGCTTCTGGATTTTCGCGTAGAGATCGGGCTGGGTGAACGACGGCTCATCGCCTTCGTTGTGCCCGTAGCGGCGATAGCAATACATGTCGATCACGACATCGCGACCGAACTCCTGGCGGAAATCGAACGCCGTCTCAGTGACGAAATCCACCGCAAGCGGATCATCGCCGTTCACGTGGAAGATGGGGACCTCGATCATCTTCGCGATGTCGGTGGCGTACATCGATGAGCGCGCATCTTCCGGCAGAGTCGTGAACCCGATCTGGTTGTTGACGACGATGTGCACCGTCCCTCCGGTACCGTAGCCGTGGAGCTGCGACATGTTGAGCGTCTCCGCCACGATCCCCTGCCCTGCGAAGGCGGCGTCGCCGTGAATGAGCAGCGGCAAAACTTTTCGCCGTTTCTCCGTGTCGCCGCGGATTCGCTGTCGGGCGCGCGCCGTTCCTTCGACGACCGGGTTCACTGCTTCGAGATGGCTCGGATTCGCGGCGAGCCGGATCTCGACCTCGCCTCCGTCTTCCAATTTCCGGACCGTCCGGTAGCCAAGATGATATTTCACGTCGCCATCGCCCGCGACGAGGTCGGGAATATAATTGGTGGAAAACTCTGTGAAGATGACCTGAAGCGATTTCTTCAGGAAATTCGCGAGGACGTTGAGCCGACCGCGGTGCGCCATGCCCATGCAGATTTCCTCGACGCCGTGGCGCCGACAGCGGTGCAGGACTCCGTCGAGAATCACCATGAGCGCTTCCGCGCCCTGGAGTGAAAAGCGTTTTTGTCCGACGTAGCGGGTATGGAGAAACGTCTCGAACGTCTCCGCCTCGAGCAGGGCCCGGAGAACCGCTATCTCGGTCCCGCGGGAGGCCTGATGTTTGGCCGGCCGCGATTCCAGCCGGTGCCGGACCCAATTGCGGATGCGCGGATTCTGGATGTGCTGAAACTCAGAGCCGATCGATTCCGCGTAGATACTTTCGAGCAGCGCGATCATCTCGCGCAGCGTCATCTTGCGGCCGTCGAGAAAGAATTTTGAGGAGACGACGAGGTCGAGGTCCTTCTCACTGAAGCCCAGCTCGCGCAACGTGAGGAGCGGATTCTGCGGTCGCTGGTCCGCCAGGGGATCGATGCGCGCGATCGTGTGGCCAAGGGTGCGATAAGCGTAAACAAGTCCGTCGACGCGGGTCTGGCGTGGTTGGTCTCCTGCTTCGGCCGCTGGCGTTGCCGCCATGGCCGCCGCGCCGTTACGCAACTGCAAATCGCCCAGCTCAAACCCTTCGAAAAAGGCGAGCCAGCTCGGATCGAGCGACTCGGGGTCCTCCTGCCAACGCCGGTAGTTTTCCTCGAGCAGATCCAGGTTGGACCGGTTGGCGAAAGAGGCGTGCATGGGGATCCAATCTGCTAGGCAACAGAGAGGCGGGCAAGTTGACAGTGCCAAGGGCTGTTCGTTACTTGGCAGCACCGATGAGGAAAAGGATTAACCCGGCGCCCTTAGCTACGGCGCTTCTTGTCCTGTCTGCGCACGGTTTTTTCGCCCAGAACGATCCGGCTTCGGAACCCGCCGTGCTGGCGGTGGCGAAAGTGTTGCCGGCGGTGGTGAACATCAACACCGAGCGCGTCGTGCGTCGCCGGGTGCGCGATCCGTTCGAGGATTTCGCGGCCCAGTATTTCGGGAATTACCGGAGCCGGCCGCGCGAGATCCGGCAGACGCTGCAAAGCCTCGGCTCGGGGTTCATCGTGGATTCGGCCGGCTTCATCGTGACGAATGAACACGTAGTTCAGCGCGCCGCCGACCTGAAAATCGAGGTAACGATGAACGACGGCAAGGTTTACAACGCGCGTTATATCACCGGCGACGCAAAGAAAGACCTAGCTCTCATCAAGATCGAAGCGAAAGCCGATTTTCCCTTCATCGATCTCAACAATATTTCGCCGAACCTGCTCGGCCAGACCGTGCTCGTGGTGGGCAATGCCCTCGGCTACGGCAGCTCGATCAGCCGCGGAGTGTTGAGCGGAACCAAGCGCGATATAACCGTCGAGGACCTCGAATACAAAGACCTGCTCCAGACCGACGCGGCGATCAATCCGGGGAACAGCGGCGGACCGCTTATCGATCTTTCCGGCCGGCTCGTTGGCGTTAGCTCCGCAAAGATGGCGTTCACGCCGCAGGGCGTACCGACGCAGGGCCTCGGCTTTGCCATTCCCGCCGACACGGTGCGCACCATCGTGGCCCAGTTCAGGGAGGTGGCAAAGAATCAACCGGCGCTCAAACCCAAAGCGTCCGAGCCGGAGCAGCCCGGCTCGAATGCGCAACGCTTCTTCGGCATGCAGTTGCAGAACCTCACCCCGGATTTGACCGACGCTTTAGGCTACGCGCCCGGCAAGGGCGTGTTGATCAGTGCGGTGGAGCCCGATAGTCCGGCGGACCGCGCTGGCATCCAGCGCGGGCTCGTCATTTATCGGATCGGCAAATACAACGTCACCTCGGTCAAACAGGTCGAAAGCCTGCTGACGCGGGCCAGTTCCGGCAGCGAAGTCGATTTCACGGTTGGCATCGTGAAAGCGAACGGCGGCGGGCAGGCCATGGAAACAGTCCCTTTGACCGCGCGGTAAAAACGCCCTAGATGCAACGCTTCGCGGTCTGAGTTGTCTGAGAAAATTACCGCTGCAATGATCAAAGTCGAAAACCTAACGAAACGTTACGCGGGCCAGACCGCCATCCAGGACCTGAACTTCGAGGTCGGCAAAGGCGAGATCATGGGATTTCTCGGCCCGAACGGCGCTGGGAAAAGCACCACGATGCGTATTCTCTCGAGCTTCATGCCGCCGACATCCGGGCGCGCCTCGATCGCGGGCTTCGACATTTTCGAGCAATCGCTCCAGGCCCGCGCCCATCTCGGTTACATGCCGGAAAACGTCCCACTCTATAACGACATGCGGGTCACGGAGTATCTCGATTACCGCGCGGCGTTGAAAGGTGTGCCGCACCGCCGCGTGGCCGAGCGCGTGGGCGACGTCAAAGAGCTGTGCGGGTTAAAGGAAGTGGAGAAGAAAATCATCGGTAATCTTTCGAAAGGCTACCGGCAGCGCGTTGGCCTGGCAGACGCGCTCGTGCACGAGCCCGATCTCCTCATTCTCGACGAGCCCACGAGCGGTCTCGATCCGAACCAGATTCGTCAGGTGCGTGACCTGATCAAGAACCTTGGCAAACAGCACACCATCCTTCTTTCGACTCACATTTTGCCGGAAGTCGAAATGACTTGCAGCCGGGTGATCATCATCAATCGCGGCCGGATCGAAGCGTGC
>JALYIN010000067.1 GCA_030775765.1 Verrucomicrobiota bacterium | reverse complement strand
GGCGCGGGCTTGGTCGCGTCCGGTTGGACCGCTTCCGCTTTCAGAACGGGTTTCGTCGGGTCGGGCAATTTATCTTCGTCACCGGATGGCATCTCCGCTTCAGGTTTTTCCACCGGCTTTAATTTTGTGGTCGAATGCACCGCGTTATACGGATCGTTTTCCGCGAGAAGGACGGGCCCTTGCGGTGTAATGGGCGGAACGACCTTCGGATCGACGGCGAGCGACGCGCGCGGGAAACCGGAGGCCGGCAGATCGCGCACGAGCCGCGTGCGCGCTTCGCCATGAACGTTGCACGGCTCGGTGGGCATCTGGGCGGAAGTCGCCAGCTCGACATAGGTCGTTCGTTTGCGAACGGTCTCGCCGCTCGCGGACTTCACTGAATCGTAACACTTGTCAGTCGCGAGCAGCCCGGAGCGGAGGCAAATCTCCGCCTTCTCCATTCCCTTCGGCTCGGGGATTTCCTTCGCCGGGTAGCGCTCGTTCGCGGCGTTCATCACATCCACCCAAATCGGCAACGCGATCTCGCTCCCGAACGCGCCGCGATAAATTTTCTGCGGCTTATCGAACCCGGCCCAGACCGCGCACGTGATCGAGCTGTCATAGCCGGCGAAGAGGGCGTCGGTGAAATCGTAGGCGGTCCCGGTTTTGCCGGCCGCGGGAAATTTGTGGAGCCCGAACTTTTCCCGGGCGGCGCGTCCCGTTCCTTTTTCCAGGGCGTCGACCAGGCAGGAGTGAACTTCGTAGGCAGTCTCCGGTTTGATCACCGTCTGCCGGGCGCGGTCCTTCGGCGATTCCCAGACGACGGTACCGTCCTTTTCCTCGATGCGATCGAGAATGTGCGGCGAGTTCGGGTGCCAGCCGCCGTTAGGGAAAATCGTGTAGGCGATGGCGAGCTCGGCGAGCGTGATTTCGCTGCTCCCGAGAAAGGTCGCGGGAAACGGGCGCAAGGGCGACTTAATGCCGGCCGCCTTGCAAAGCTGAAGCACCGCATCGACCCCGACCGTCATGCCGATGCGGACCGTCGCGCCGTTCTTCGATTTCGCCAGCGCCTGGCGCGCCGTCATCGATCCTTCGTAACGGTTGTCCTCCGACTCGGGTCCCCATTCGCCCAGAATGCCAGTGGTGCCGCCGATCATGACGGCGCGATTATCGAGCGCGGAATCCTCGACGAGCGTTCCCGGAAACAATCCATTCTCAAAGGCGGCGGCGTAAACGAAAGGCTTGATGGCGGTGCCGGCCGGGCGGCGCGCCTGGAGCGCGCGGTCGTACTGGTTGTGCTCGAAATCCCGGCCGCCAACCAGAACGAGGATGCCCGCCGTCTGGTTGTCGAGCGCGATCAGCGCGCCCTGCAAATAATCGGGCGACACGCTCACGTTCGGGACGGCGAGTTGTTTGGCGCTCTTATATCGATTCGCGTAGACCTCGTAGGTCGGATGATTGTAGCCGGGATGTTTCTCGGCTTCCGCGAGATGAGTTCGCAGCGATTCCTCAGCGACGCGTTGCATTTCGGCATCGATCGTCGTGTGGATTCGGTAGCCTTCGTTCATGGCGCGGTCCCAGCCGACCGCGGCGATGACCTGCTGCCGGATGTAATCGACGGCGTAAGTCTGTCCCTGCGCGCTTTGGCGGCTGCCGATCACGATCTCTTCGGCCTGCGCTGTCTCGCAACGTTCGCGCGAGATGAACCCGAGATCGCGCATCCGCGTCAGGGCGAGATTTCGCGCCTCGCGGGAACCGTTCTTGTCGGTCCAGGGCGAAAGTCTATTCGGGCTCTTGATTAACCCGGCGAGCGTGGCGCATTCCGACAGCGTCATCTCTTTCGCGGGCTTTCCGAAATAGCCGCGGGACGCCGCCTCCGCGCCATAGAGTCCGCCGCCGAAATAAATCCGGTTGAGGTACAGCTCCATTATTTTCTGTTTGCCGAAGCGTTCCTCAATCCGTTTGGAGAGAATAATTTCGAGCAACTTGCGCCGGAACGTTCGTTCCTTGAGCGCAAAACTGTTGCGGGCGAGCTGCTGGGTGATCGTGCTCGCGCCCTGGCGAACGTGCCCGGCGGTGAAGTTCTTCAAGGCGGCCCGGAAGATGCCCGAGAGATCGTAGCCGCCATGCTGGTAGAACTTGTTGTCCTCGACGGCGACGACCGCGTTGACCAGATCGCGCGGCAATTGTTCGTAGGGGACGGTTTCCCGGTTCTCGACGTAGATCTGGCCGAAGATCTTGTCGTTGCGGTCGAGGATCACACTAGCCGACTCCATCTGTTCGAGCTTGGAGATATCAAACGCCCCGGCCTCGGCGGAGACGACATTAACGAGATACCAGAAGTAAATCCCGAAGCCGGCGAGCCCGGCGACAGCCACGAGGATGGGCACGTAAAACTTCGGCCTCTTGTACCAGCGACGGCGCGGAAAAAACACGTCGACCTTGGATGGCGGAAGATAGGAAACGGGCATGCGCGACGGGCGTGGAGAGGTTACAAGAGTTACAACGTTACAAAAGTTACAACGTTAAGACGGGCCGCAACCCAGCTTCCACTGTAACCATGTAACGCTTTTAACTGTTTAACAACCCGATGCACCCCGGCAGTCCCGATCTGGTCGACTACATCCGCGAGACCATTCGCCAACGGGGCCCGGTCACCTTCGACTGGTTCATGGAGCAGGCGCTCTATTATCCGGAGTTCGGGTACTACAGCTCGGGCAAATGCGCGATTGGTCGGCGCGGCGATTACTTCACGAACGTCAGTGTCGGTCCGCTTTTCGGGCGATTGCTGGCGGCGCAGTTCGCAGAGATGTGGGAGATCCTGGGCCGACCCGGCAATTTCACAATCGTCGAACAGGGCGCGCATCATGGTGAGTTCGCAGGCGATGTTCTCCACGAGGCGCGGGTACGAACGCCGGATTTTTTTTCCGCGCTGTGCCACTGCGTGGTCGAGCCGTTTCCGATTCTGGAGGCGCGGCAAAGGGAAAAGCTGCGCGCTTTCTCGGAAAAGGTCACCTGGAGGAAATCATTGGCTGATCTCGAGCCGTTCACCGGCGTTCATTTTTCCAATGAGCTGTTGGACTCGATGCCGGTGCGGTTAATCGAGCGTGAGAGCAACGAAGATTGGACGGAACGGCTGGTGGATTCAGTTGGCGACGATTTCACCTTCGTCACGCGGCCGGTCACGGACGAAAAGTTGCGGGGTCGTCTGGGGAACTTGCCGCGCTCTGGCGGGGAGACACGGTACGAAACCGAGGTCAATCTTGTCGCGCTGGACTGGATCGAAGAGGTTGCTCATAAACTTACGCGCGGATTTGTTCTCGCCGTCGACTACGGATATCCGCGCGCTGAGTTTTACGCCGCGGAACGAACGACCGGGACGCTGCGATGCCGCGCGGAGCACCGCGCAATCAGCTCACCCCTGGAGGAAATTGGCCGAGCCGATATCACGGCGCATGTGGATTGGACGAGCATCGCGGAACGAGGCGAGGCCACCGGCCTGAAGCTAATCGGGTTCACCGACCAATATCATTTCATCACTGGATTGCTTACGCGCCACCTCCCGCAGGAGAGTGAGCGGCGCGCTTTGCAGACGCTGCTGCATCCGGAGTTGCTCGGAACCAGGTTTCAGTGTCTCGCGCTTGGCAAGAATGTCTCGAACGACGAGATGAGCGGGTTTCGTTTTGCTCGCGATGCGCGGAACGCGCTGTTTTCGTAGCCCCTGCTCCCCCTAGAATCGCACGGTGAATTGCGCGGCGAGCATGTGGGTGAGATCGCGCAGGCCATCCTTTTCGTGCTGAAAACTGTATTGCAGCTTGAGCTGAGTGTGGGCGGTTAACCGGTAGCCGGCGGCGATGTCGGCGCGCCAGAGATCGTGTCCCCACGGCGCAGTGCCGCCAGAACTGTTGGTCACGTCGCCGAAGAATTGCTGGTTCCAGCGCATGGCGCCGAAGAACTGCGGCGTGAATTTGTATTTCGCTTCGAGGTAATAAGCGAACGTATTGGCCTCCGTGAAACCCGGAATCTCGAAGCGTGCCTCGAAAAATTCCGCCCACAACTGCCAGTGATGCCAGGCGAAGCCGATTTCCTGCGCGAGAACGCGCTCATGATAGTCGCCGATGTCATGGCCGAGCGGCAATGTCGGGGTCGCCTCCTCCCGGAAATAGGGCCCGTCGCTCGCGGAGACGCCAAAGGTCCACATCTCGTTAGGCCGAAACCCAACCCGCCCGCTCACGGTCGGATGGTCGAAGTCTCTTCGCGTAATGGGCCACGCCTCGGGCCGGGATGAGAGCGACGCATTCTTGATTTCCGCCGCATAATCGAAAAAACCAAGGCGCCCCGCCACCGAAACGCCCGTCGCGTAACTCGGTCCCCAGATCACGGGATGGTATTCGTATTTTTGCGCGGGCGTGCCGACGTTCGGGAAGTCGTAACGGTTAGGCGCCGTCCTGTCCTCGATCGCAGTCACGTTCTCGTAGGGCAGCGGCGAGTTGATAAACGGGTTGTCCCAGGAGAGATGGCGCGCGACCCAATTGCCGACCACGGTGGCAAATTGGCCGGCCTGGAGACTGAACCGGCCGTCTTTCCACGGGGTGAAGCGGACCGCGTATTCATCGAGCCGCAATTGCGCGCCTGCGTCGCCTGGATCGAACCCGCGATCCACGCGGGTCTGGGTGAAAACGTAAAGGGAATCGCCCAGTTGGGAGTCGATAAACAAACTCAAACGCGGATTGAAGAGCGCGTCGCTCGTGGTGCGAATGAGGCCGGGAGCAGGGCCGCTGAAACGATACGCTTCAAGGTCGAGTGTGCCGCTGACTCGCGTGCGGACGTCGCCGTTCAGCGCGGTGAAGGTGAGCGCTTCATCGACGCGATCGAGAAAATCCTGGGCGGGCGCGTTGCTCGCTGTCGAAGCGGCCAGGACAATCACGACGGCGACCAGAATCTTTCTCATTCCCGTCGCTCGGAGCTCGTCGCTGCTTTTGCCGCCGGACAAAAACGCACTTCGAATTCGGTCCATTCTTCCATGGACGAAACCAGATTCAGCTCGCCGCCGTGCAACCGAACCAGCTCGCGGGCCAGATTCAAACCGATCCCATGCCCCGCAATTTTCTCGCCGTTGGCGCCGCGGGAGAAGCGCTCGAAGATGAAGGGCTGCATTTCCACTGGAATCGGACGCCCGGTGTTGCCGACCGCCAGGTAAACCCAACCATTCGCTTCGCGCCCCGCGACCTGAACGCGCCCGCCGGGGCGGTTGTACTTGCGAGCATTCTCGAGGAGGTTTTGCAGAATCAACGACGCGTAACGTCTTTCACCGGAAATGAAGAGCAAGGGTGGGACGTTGGTCTTCACCTCAAGCTCGAGCGGATCCGGCAGCGCGTTCAAATCGTCCAGCCATTCTTCGATGAGCTGGCTCAGGTTAACGGAACTGAAATCGATTCGGACGTGACCCGCGTCCATCCGGGAAAGGAGCAGGAGATCGTCGATCACGCCCGTGAGGCGATAGGTCTGGTGATGCAGGGCGGAGAGTTCGTCGTACACCATCGGCTCGAGATTTTCGCGCCGAAGCAATTCCTCAATCCCGGCCCGCAAGACGGTGACTGGCGTTTTCAATTGGTGCGACGCGTCGCCCGAGAACCGGGTGGAGCGTTCCAGTTCCTCATGCGTGGACGCGAGAGCGGCCTCGACGCGCTGGCGTCCCACGCGATTTTCTTCCGAATCCATTGCCAGCTTCGCGACTGGCGCGGCGAGCCGTTTGGCGATGAGATGACTGGCGACGAATCCAAACAGCAGAAGGACCGCGCCGGAACCGAGAATCTGCCGGCGAAGTCGATTCTGAAGCGCCGGCGCGATTTCCAGCGAATGAACCGAGACCTCGTAGGCAGGAGCGAACGCCGATTGGGGATTAAGTAGTTTGTAAAAAAGCAGATAAGGCTCCCCGCCGATATCGACGCGCGAACTGTGCTCTGAAGTGTCCGAGTTCCGAAGCAGGCGTGTCATTTTCTGCTCAAGGAAATTCCGGTCCGATTCCTGAAGCGCGGGCAAGTGGAGCCGTTCGTTCAGCCAAATCCCGCTGCGCACATCGTCGGGGCCGTTCTTCTGCACGACTTCCAGCGGTTTGAAGCCGATCACGAGGGCCGCGATCACTTCATTGCTCTCGGACGAGGTGATCGGCAGCGCGATGATCTCGTCGATCGTTTCTTCCGCGGTCCCTCGATCGCGGACGAGGTAACCGATTTGTGCGATTTGGGGCAACGGCTTCAGGGCGAGCTGCGTCTCTTCTTCCGGGTGAAGCAGGCCGACTTCGGCCGGGTTTGGTGACGGCAGGAGCGCGCCGGTGCGATCGAGGAAGCGGTAGAAGCGCGCGTGTGGCACGCCGGAGGTTTGGTCCGGCTGCGGATTTTTTTCGTCCTGCATGATGTCGCGCAGCTCGTCTTTCGCACTCGGATAAAGAAGATCGAGAGCGTTGTCTTCCAGAGCGGCGTGGATGCGCGGCTTGGCTACGAGGAAGCGGCAGCGTTCCGCGAGGGCGGCGTAACGCAACTCTTCCACGCCGTGGAGCGCGGCGAGGTCGGCTTCGAAATTATGTTGCAGGTCGCGCTGGATATCCGCGTTCGCCTTTCGCTGCGCAACGTAAAGACCCATCCCGGTAAGCCCCGCCACGACGAGCATCATCGCGACCAGGAGCTTCGCGCGGAAACTGGCGACCGGGGATTTTCCTTTTTCGCTCAAGGGGATCCGGGAAAATCGACGTGAACGGTGGATCCGCTTTTCAGATCCACGGGGTGTTCGCGAGTGGTGCGACTGTCGACCCAGGCTTTGAGCGTGTAGTGGCCTGCGGGGAGGCCAGTCAATTTAAATCGACCGCTATCGTCCGTGGTAACGAAGTGCGGCGTTCCCAGGACCAGGATCAACCCGCGCATGTGCTCGTGAATGTCGCAACGCAGCGTGACCAGGCCGGCCACGTCAAAGACCTGGGAGGGCACCGGTTTTTCATCGGGGCGATAGCGCCCGAGATCGAAGCGTTTGGCGGGCGAGTAGGAAAAGATGTTGTGATAGGTGTCCTTCTCCAGATTCGGGAACTCCACTTTAGTGCCGACATGGATCGGCAGGAGGGCCGGAATAAAGAGCAGGTCCTTTTGCGCGACCTGCTTGGTCGGCAGGCTCGCCGGTTTTGGAAACGAACCTTCGAGATAAACCACGGCCAGCGGCGGATTGGTTCCCAGGACGCCGCCGGTGGTGACCACTTCATAGCGTTTCGTCATCACGGGCGCGGACCTCGCCCTCGGTAGCTCGACGCGGCCTTCCACGGACGCCTGGGCGTAAGCGAGTTTGAGCGAACCGCCGAGAACGGCGCCGAAGAGCAAAGCCAAACGCATAAAGAGTGATTCGCGCCAGCCACTCTGGCTGAGGAGGAAAAGTAAGTCCATCTTTCCACGCGAACAGCAATTTAAGCAGGCGAGGCCACGCTGGCCGGCCCACGTGGCCAATCACGCTAGCCTCACCGGCCTACCTGATCCGAGCTTCCTGTTCGCCGTCTTCGACGTCTACGTGAACGACAAAGCCGGAAAATTATTCAAGAGCGACAACGGCTAAACGCGCCTGCGTCAGAGACCGGTTATTCTGTCCGTAGCGCTACCATCGGGTTTACCCGGGTGGCGCGGCGAGCGGGAACGAAACAGGAGATCGCGGCGACCAGCGTGAGCAAGCCGGCGACGACCAGGTAAATCGTCGGATCGAGTGGCTTCACCTTGAAGAGGATGTTTTGGAGCGCGTTGGCGAGGAGGACGCCCAGCAGGAGCGCCGCTGCGCCGCCGCCGAGAACCAAACCGATCGCAAGCTGCCAGGCGCCTTGCTGCATGACCATCCGGAAAATGCGTTTCGCATCGGCGCCCAGGGCCATACGGATGCCGAATTCCTGCGTGCGCTGGTTCACGGAGAAGCTCATCACGCCATAGAGACCGACGGCCGATAACAGAAAGGCGACCGCGCCGAAAATGGTGAACAGATTCGCGGTCAGGCGATTGACGCCCAGAATTTCATCGTGCAAACGCGCGGGCGTTCCAGCGAAGTATGTCGGCAGATTGGAATCCAGTTCCGCGACAGCTTTGCTCAGCGTTGGTCCCATGTTGGCCGCAACCGCTCCCATGCGCGGACGCACCACGATCGTGCAGAATTGCGCGGCGGGTGTGCCGGCCAATAACGGAATATAAAAGCCGACACCATCCGATTGCGCATTGAACGGCCCCTGCATCAGCATGTCGGGCGCGACACCGACGATCGTCCGCCAAGGCTCCGGCCGAACCGGATTAAAGCTCCGCACCTGATGGCCGAGCGCGCTTTGATTGCCGAAATATTTGTGCGCGAAGCTTGCATTCACGATCGCGACCGGTTGTTTGGTGTCGCTGTCTTCCAGGGTGAAATCGCGGCCTTCGAGCATCTTCAACCCGAGCGTGGTGAAATAACCGTCTGAGACCGACTCGTTCTGGCCGCGAGGCCGGTCCTTATCGGTCACGTAAGTCTGGCCGTCGACTTCATATTGGCCGCCAGGCGCGAACGTCATCCGGAACCGGTTGGTCATGGCGGTGCCCTCAAAAGCCGGGTTGCTCCGCAATGATCGCAAGGCGCGAACGAAGAACTGATGCTTCGCGTCGTCAGTCGGATAATCGCCCTCCATTAATCCCATGCGGGCGCTGTAGACGGCCTTCTCGTCGTAGCCGTAATTCTGCGTGGTCTGATTGCGGATCGATTTGATCTGCAACGTTGCCATGATCAGCAGGGCCGCCGTTAACGCGATCTGTCCAATGACGAGGATGCGCGTGATCACGTTGACGAGCCGGCTGCTATTTCCACGACCGCCTTCCTTCATCATCTCGGCAGCATTCCCGCGCGCGCTCAAGAGCGCGGGCACAAAGCCGGAGAGAAGCGTCGCGGCGAGCACGATCGCCAGCGTGAAGATCAACACTTTACCATCGATAGTGAATTGAACCCAGTAGGGCAACGGGAACGGGAGCGCGCTCGTGGTGCGAACCAGAAGTCGGACAGCCCATTCCGCGAAGATCATCCCGACCGCTCCGCCCATCGCGGCGAGCAGAAAACTTTCTGTCAACATCTGGCGAACCAGACGCCAGCGGGTGGCGCCGAGCGCGCCGCGGATCGCGAGTTCTTTCGCGCGCAGGGCGGCGCGTCCGAACTGCATGTTCATCACGTTCACGCAGGCGATGACGAGCACGAGCAAAACCGCGCCGAGCATGGCGTAGACGGTGCCGCGCAGCTGCGGACCGGTGAATGAATTTAGCAATGGCTGCACGTTGGCCGCGGTGAGGTGCTCGTTTGTTTTTGGATTGTCTTTCGCCATTCGTTTCGCGAGCTCCGAGAATTCCACGTTCACCTGATCGAGCGACACGCCATCTTTCAAGCGGCCGAACATCTGGGGCGCGGAATTATTCGCGCGCGGATCTTCGCGGGGAACAAACGGGAACTCGTTGTAAAGCGGTACCCAAAGTTCTTCTGAGATTGGAAACTTGAAGTTCTGCGGCATCACGCCGATCACGGTGGCCGCCTTGCCATTAATCCGAACCGATTGTCCGACGATTCTCGGATCGCCACCGAAATCACGTTTCCAGATTTCGTAGCCCAGAATTGTGGTCTTTTCCGCTCCCGGCTTGTTGTCGTCAGCCGTGAAATCGCGACCCATGATGGGAGACACGCCGACGATCCGGAAAAAATTCTCGGTGACGTAAGCGCCGGTGTAACGCTGCGGGTTATTCTTGTAGGTGACGTTGATCGTCGAGCCGTTGAGATAGCCCGCCACTAAGGCGAATGAGTTCGACCCCGCCTTGAGATCTTCGTAGTCCGCAGCGGTAGGAATAAAGCCCTGCCCGAAATTATTCTGCTGCGGCGTCGCCTGCGGATCGAAGATGCCCACACTCACCAGTTGCTCCGGGTGCGGGAAAGAGAATCCGCGCAGGACAAAGGCGTTGACGATGGTGAACTGCGTCGTCACCCCGGCGATGCCGAGGGCGAGGACCAGCACGGCCAGGATACAAAATGATTTTTCCTTGAAGAGAATGCGGAAACCAATGCGGACGTCCTGACTAAAGGTGTCGAGTATCATAACGAGGAGTTGGGTTGGAGTTGGAGACGATGAAAATGTTTTACTCGGTGCGCAGCGCTACCATCGGGTTAACCCGCGTGGCGCGACGCGCTGGAACGAAACACGACGCTGCGGCAACCAGGGTGAGCAGACCCGAAACAAGGAGGTAAATCGTAGGATCGAGAGGATTGACCTTGAACAAGATGTTCCTCAGCGCGGTAGCGGCGACGACGCCGAGGAGCAGCGCGATGCCGCCCGCACCCAGCACGAGACCTACCGCGAGCTGCCACGCGCCCTGGCTCATCACCATTCGCAGAATGCGGATGGTGTCGGCGCCGAGCGCCATGCGAATACCGAATTCCTGCGTCCGTTGATTCACGGAAAAGCTCATTACCCCGTAGAGGCCGACACCCGAGAGGATGAAGGCGACGACGCCGAAGATGCTGAAGAGTGTGGCAATGACGCGATTGCCAGAGAGGATGTCATTGTGGAATTGCGCGGGTGTGCCGGGGAAGTAGGTCGGCAGGTTTGAGTCGATCTCGGCGACGGCTTTGCTCAGGACGGGACCGAGGGTGTCGGCGCGTTGACCGGCGCGTGGCCTGACAACGACGGTGGCAAACTGCGTGGCGGGTGACGCGCCGAGCAGCGGCATGTAAAAACCAGCAGCCTCGGTCTGCTGATCGAACGGTCCCTGCATCAAGGTGTCGGGCACGACGCCGACGATGTTTCGCCAGGGCTGCTCCTTGCCGGGATTGAAGATCCGCACCTGATGTCCGATCGCGCTCTGGTTGCCCCAGTGCTTGCGCGCGAAGCTCGCGTTCACGATCGCCACCGGTTGCTTCGCGTCGCTGTCGTCGATGGTGAAATCGCGGCCTTCGCGAAGCTTGAGACCAAGGGTGGTGAAGTAGCCGTCGGAGACCGATTCGAAATTGCCCAGCGGACGATCGCGATCGGTCAGATATTTTTGGCCGTCGACTTCATATTGGCCGCCGGCCGCGAAGGTCATTCGGAACCGATCGGTCATGGCCGCGGCTTCGAATTGCGGATTGTTGCGCAGCGCCCGAACCGCGCGGGTGAAGAAATCGCGGCGCGAATCTTCCGTCGGGTATGCGGCCTCCATTAGGGCGAGGCGCGCAGCGTAGAGGCTGTTCTCGTCGTAGCCGTAGTCGAGCTTCGTTTGGTTACGAATCGATTGGATCTGCAACATCGCGGCAATGAGCAGCGCCGCGGTCAGCGCGATCTGGCCGACAACGAGCACACGTGTGATCACGTTGACGAGACGGCTGCTGTTACCCCGGCCGCCTTCTTTCATTACTTCCGCCGGGTTGCCCCGCGAGCTGAGGAAAGCCGGGAGCAAACCGGAGACGATCGTTGCAATGAGCGTGATCGCGAGAGTGAACGTGAGCACGCGCCCATCGATGGTGAAGCGCCACCAGTAGGGCGGTGGGAACGGCGCGGCCTTCACCACTTTGTCGAACATGTCTGTGCCCCAAAACGCGAGCAGCGTGCCGGCGATCGCGCCGAAGAGCGCGACCACCAGGCTCTCGGTAAGCATCTGCCGGACGAGTCGCCAGCGGGTGGCCCCGAGCGCGCCGCGAATGGCCAGCTCTTTCGCGCGGAGCGCGGCCCGGCTGAATTGCATGTTCATCACATTCACGCAGGCAATGAGCAGGACGACAATGACCGCACCGAGCGCGGCCCAAAGCGTTTGACGCAGCTGCACACCGGTGAAGGCTTTGATCAGCGGCAGCACACTCGCTGACGTAAGATTTTGGTTCGTTTTCGGATTGTCAGCCGCAATGTTGCGCGCAATCGCGATC
>JALYIN010000066.1 GCA_030775765.1 Verrucomicrobiota bacterium | reverse complement strand
AAACCAGGCGCTCTACCAAGCTAAGCTACACCCCGGAATCGTTCGTGAACTTTATCACGCGTAGTGCTGCCCCGCATGTGAAAGTTCAGCGCTCCAGGTTCGGCCCGAGCCACTTCTCGACGTACTCGACACTCGTATTCTTCCGCCCGGCGTAATCGCGCACCTGGTCGTCGTCGATCTTGCCGACTCCGAAATACTTCGAATCCGGATGCGAAAAATAAAGGCCGCTCACGCTGGCGCCAGGATGCATGGCAAACGATTCGGTGAGCGTAATACCGGTCGCCTTTTCCGCCCCCAGGAGATCGAACAGGGTGCGCTTCTCGGTGTGGTCCGGTGAAGCGGGATATCCGGCTGCCGGTCGGATGCTGCGGTATTTTTCGCGGAGCAATTCATCCTGCGAAAGTTTTTCGTCCCGGCCAAATCCCCACGCGATGCGGGCTTCTCGATGAAGAAACTCAGCGAATGCTTCCGCCAACCTGTCGGCCAGAGCCTTGGTCAGGATGGCGTTGTAGTCATCGTGATCGGCAGCGAATTTCGCCGCCAGCTCGTCCGCGCCGATTCCCGCCGTCACGGCAAAGCCGCCCAGGTAATCGATCGAGTCGGGCGCAATGTAATCCGCCAGGCAATGATTGAACTGCGCTGCCGGCTTCTTCATTTGCTGGCGCAGGAAATGGAATGTAGCCAAAAGCTTGCTCCGCGTTTCGTCCGCGTAGACTTCGACATCGTCACCGATTGCCTTCGCCGGCCAGAAGGCGAAAGTCCCACGAGCAGTCAGGAGTTTTTCGGTGCGAATGCGGTCGAGCAGTTGCTGGGCGTCGTCGAACAGCTCGCGCGCCTGCTGGCCGACAACCGGATCGTCGAAGATCGCCGGATATCGGCCGCGCAGTTCCCAGGTGTGAAAAAAGGGCGACCAATCGATGTAGGGAATCAGATCGTCGAGCGACATCGCTCTTTTCTGGGGAGCGCACGCGCCTCCCAGATCAGTGGAATACACCCGCGTCCCGACAAATTCCGGCTTCGGCGGCGTGTAGGATGCCCAATCAATCCGTGTCCGATTTACTCGTGCCTGCTCGAGCGTGATCAGCTTTTTCTCCGTCGATCTCGCCGCATGCTCTTCCCGCAGCCGTGCGTACTCCGCGCGGGTCTTCTCGTCGAAGTCGCCTTTGAGGTCGTCGCTCAACAAAGTGCTCACCACGCCTACGGCCCGCGACGCATCCAGCACGTGCACGGTGCTGGCGCGATAATGTTGAGCGATTTTCACGGCGGTATGCGCGCGGCTTGTCGTCGCTCCGCCGATCAGCAACGGCAGGGAAAACCCTTCCCGTTCCATCTCCTGCGCCACGTGAACCATTTCATCGAGCGAAGGCGTGATCAGCCCGCTTAACCCAATTACGTCCGCCTTCTTCTGCCGCGCCGTTTCCAGGATCTTCGCGGCCGGCACCATCACGCCGAGATCGATCACCTCGTAATTGTTACATTGCAGCACGACGCCCACGATGTTCTTCCCGATGTCGTGGACGTCTCCTTTCACGGTCGCCATGATGATTCGCGCCCGCGGCTTGGCGTCGGCCCGTTTCTCCGCCTCCATGAATGGGAGCAAATAGGCGACCGCTTTCTTCATCACCCGCGCGCTCTTGACCACCTGCGGCAAAAACATTTTGCCCGCACCAAACAAATCGCCAACTACGCTCATCCCGGCCATAAGCGTTCCCTCGATGACGTCGAGCGGCCGTTTGCTCTTGGCGCGCGCTTCCTCCGTATCGGCCTCGATGAAATCGACAATCCCTTTGACGAGCGCATGCGACAGCCGTTCCTCGACCGGGGCGTGGCGCCATGCTTCTTTTTCGATCGGCGTTTTCTCGCCGCCCTTCACCCGCTCCGCGAAATCGACCAGCCGTTCGGTCGCGTCGTCCCGCCGGTTGAGCAGGACATCTTCCACGCGAATTTTCAGCTCTGGCTCGATCTCTTCATAAACGGCGAGCTGGCCGGCGTTGACGATCGCCATGTCGAGTCCGGCCTGAATGGCGTGATACAGAAACGCGGCATGCATCGCCTCGCGGACCGCGTTGTTGCCCCGAAACGAAAATGAAATATTGCTCACTCCGCCGCTGGTCCGCGCCCCGGGCAGGTTCGCCTTGATCCAGCGCACGGCCTCGATGAAATCGACCGCGTAATTGCGATGCTCGTCGAGCCCGGTGGCGACGGTCAGGATGTTTGGGTCGAAGATGATGTCGTTAGGCGCGATGCCTGCGCTCTCGGTCAGGAGTCGATAGGCGCGCGCGCAAACATCGATCCGCCGCTGGTAGCTGTCGGCCTGGCCAGTTTCGTCGAACGCCATCACGATGACCGCCGCGCCATAATGCCGGACGAGCGCCGCATGCCGCAGAAATTCTTCTTCGCCGTTCTTCAAGCTGATCGAATTAACGACCGCCTTTCCCTGAACGCACTTCAGGCCGGCTTCGATCACGCTCCACTTCGAGCTGTCGATCATCATGGGAATTCGCGCGATCTCCGGCTCGCTCCCGATCAGATGCAGAAACTTCGTCATCGACGCTTCCGAATCGATCATTCCTTCGTCCATGTTGACGTCGAGAATGTTCGCGCCGCCGCTAACCTGCTGGCGCGCGACCGCGAGGGCCCCCTCGAAATCTCCCGCCAGGATCAGTTTCGAAAACTTCGGCGAGCCGGTGATGTTGGTCCGTTCGCCCACCACCACGAATCCCATTTCCGGGGTGATGTTGAGAGGCTCAAGCCCGGAAAGCTGCAACGCTCCAAGCTCCGCGCGATCGCCTCGCGATTCCAGTCGCCGCGCCGGCAAATCGCGCACTGAATCAGCGATCAGTCGAATATGATCCGGGGTTGTCCCACAACAGCCGCCCACGATGTTGAGCCAGCCGTTCCGCGCCCATTTCTCCAGCTGCGGCGCGAGGCTCTCGGGCGTCTCGGGAAAACCGGTCGCAGACAAGGGATCGGGCAGACCGGCGTTCGGATAAGCGCTCACGTATCGGCTGGTGCCATGCGCGAGCTCTTCGATGTAAGGCTCCATCTCGCCGGGCCCCAGCGCGCAGTTCAACCCCACAACCAGCGGATCCGCGTGGGCGATCGATGTGAGAAACGCTTCGACGGTCTGTCCGCTCAGGATTCGTCCCGAACGGTCGGTCACGGTTCCGGAAATAATTAGTGGAACCGTCCTGCCCAATTTTTCGAACAGTTCGGTAATGGCCGCGATCGCCGCTTTTGCGTTCAGCGTGTCGAAAATCGTTTCGACCATGAGCAGGTCCACGCCGCCTTCGAGCAACGCGGCGGCCTGTTCGCTGTACGTTTTTCGGATCTGATCGAACGTTACTGCGCGAAAACTGGGGTCGTTTACATCCGGTGAGAGTGAAGCCGTGACCGGTAAAGGTCCGAGCGAACCTCCGACGAAACGCCGGCGTCCCGTTTCGTTCGATACCAGGTCCGCCGCATGACGCGCCACGCGAGCTGCGTTCAGATTGATCTCCGACACGAGTTCCGAATACTGGCGATCGTCCACGACGCGCTCGAAAAACTCGGCATCCTTGCGGCCGCTTTCCGGTTCGCCTTGGAAAAGGAAATCGTGAAGACCGATCGTGGTGCCACTAAAAGTATTGGTCTCGATGATATCCGC
>JALYIN010000065.1 GCA_030775765.1 Verrucomicrobiota bacterium | reverse complement strand
CCACGGCGACGGCGCGCCGGAGAAGATGGAAGAGTTCTGGGAGTTCTGTCCCGCCGTGCCGCGCGTCCGCCAGTTCGCCCAGCCGCTGATCGACGGGATGATCGAGCACCTCCCGGAAATTGACGATCGCATCCGAAAATACTGCGAGAACTACGATTTCCGCCGCATTTCCGCCGTTGATCGGAATGTCCTGCGGTTGGCGATCTACGAAATGCTTTATCGCGAAGACATTCCTCCGGTCGTTTCGATTAACGAAGCGATCGAGCTGGCGAAAACTTTTGGCGGGCCGGATTCGGGCCGCTTCGTGAATGGGATTCTCGATCGGGTGAAGGATGATCTTACCCGGCCGCTTCGCGAAAGCAGCACCAGAAAAAACGGGTGAAGATGGCCAGGCTTAATCCTGGAAATCCTCTCTAATTTTTCGACTAATGAATTTCCTTAAATCACTCGTCCAAAAATTCACCGGCCGCCCGGTCGACTGGGATGAACTGGAAGCGATGCTGATCCGGGCCGATCTCGGCGTGCCGATGACGCAGCGGATTCTCGAAGCGCTGCAAGCGCGCGCCCAACACAGCACGATCACTTCGAACGACATCTCGGAAGTCGCGCGCGACGAGATCGGCCGCATCCTGCCGATGGCGCCGTTGCCCATTACGCCCCACCCGGCGAGACCGAAAGTTCTCCTGATCGTGGGCGTCAATGGCACCGGCAAGACGACCTCGACGGCGAAGCTGGCGCACTATTTCAAACGCAATCGCCACAGCGTCATGCTCGCCGCGGCGGATACTTTTCGCGCGGCGGCGATCGAACAACTCGGCGTCTGGGCCGAACGGATTGGTGTGGAAATGATCCGCGGCCCTTACAACGCCGACCCGGCTTCGCTTTGCTACGAAGCCTACGAAGCAGCCGATCGCAAGAACGTCGAGTTCCTGATCTGCGACACCGCCGGCCGATTGCACACGAAAAGCAATTTGATGGCGGAACTCAGCAAGGTGAAACGCAGCCTCGCGAAACAAAATGAGAAAGCGCCCGATGAAACCTTGCTCGTCGTGGACGCCACCACCGGCAGCAACGCCCTCTCCCAGGCGCGCGAATTTCACCAGGCGATCGGGCTCACCGGATTGATCGTGACCAAACTCGACGGTAGCGGCAAAGGCGGGATTGTCATCGCGATCCAGGACGAGCTCGGCCTCCCGACGCGCTTCGTCGGAACCGGTGAAAAGCTCGAGGACCTGGCGGTCTTCGATGGCCGCGATTTTGTCGCGAACATGATCTGATTGAATCTTTCCCGGGTAAGGTGGGCGTCTCGCCCGCCGGTTTTGGCATCTTGCCAAAACGATCTTTCCAAGTTCGTGATCGCGAGACGCGATCACCGGCGGGCGGGACGCCCACCCTACCCGAGGCATTCGGAGGCCGCAGGGTGACAGGCGCACGGTTGTAGCACACAGTGGAACCCGTGGCCGACGGAACGAAACATAGACCTCCTCCACCGGAAGAAATGGTTCCTCGAGTCACCGCCCGCGGCCTCGCCGGGTTCATCGGGAAATTCACGGTAATGCGCGGGGCGCAGCGCGAGCTGTGGCTGACGTTCCTCCTCAAGTTCCTGATTTACGTCGCCTACTCGGTTACAAACAAAACCATGGTCTTGTGGCTCTCGCGGGATCTCGGATTCAGCGACCAGGCGGCGGGGGCGATTGTGGGCTGGGGCTGGGCCCCAGCCATGACGGTGTTCACGTTGCTCGCTGGCTCGCTCACGGACGCGATTGGTCTCAAGCGCACATTCTACCTGGGTGTTGCGATCTGCACGGTGGCGCGGACCGTCATGGTAACGACAACGGTTCCGTGGCTGGCTCTCTCCTGCGGAGTGCTTCCGCTGGCGATCGGCGAAGCCCTGGGCACGCCGGTGTTGCTGGCAGCGACGCGCTGCTACTCAACGACCGCGCAGCGCTCCATCTCCTTTTCTCTGATTTATATGGTGATGAATGTCGGTTACCTCGCCGCCGGCTACATCTTTGATTTCGTCCGCCGCTCGTCTGGGCACTTCACCCTTTTTGGATTTGAGCCGACAACCCACCAGCAGCTCTTCATGGTGAGCCTGGCGATCGAGATCATTATCTTCCCGGCAATTTACTTCATTCGACGCGGGGAGGAGGAGCGCGCGAAGTCTCAGGCGCGTTCCGCTTCGTTGGTCGGCGGTATTGCGCAGACCGTGCGGCAGAGCACGACGGAAACCGTTCAACTGTTCAAACGGCTCGTTGGACAATCAGCCTTCGCGCGCATCCTTTTCTTTTTCCTGCTAATCGGGTTCCTCAAAGCGATTTTTCTCCAGATGGATTATGTGTTCCCGAAGTTCGGTGATCGGGTTCTGGGGATGGGTGCGCCGGTGGGAAGGCTCGCCAATATTAATGGCTGGATGATCATCGTTCTGGTTCCGGTAGTCGGAGCGCTGACGCAACGCTTGGCCGCTTATCGAATGGTGATAATCGGGGGCGCGATCTGCGCAGCGGGCGTTTTCATCATGGCTTTGCCGACCACCTGGTTCCTGACCGCCACCGAGAGTGGATTCGGGCAATGGATCGGACACAGCTACCTCGGCCTTCAGGGAGCCATTCATCCGTATTACATCATGAGCGCGCTTTACCTGATCGTGTTTTCCGTCGGTGAAGCATTCTATTCGCCCAGAGTTTACGAGTACGCGGCCGCGATTGCGCCGAAAGGACAGGAAGCATCCTATGGCGCGCTCGCTTACCTGCCGTTTCTCGTCGGGAAGCTGCTCATTGGAACAGCCGGGTGGGGTCTGGCCGCGTTCGTTCCGGAGCACGGCCCCCGACGCCCGGAATTGATGTGGCTGACCTTCGCGCTGGCAGCGTCGGTCGCGCCCATTGGATTGATCGTGTTCCAGCGTTACATTCGCGTGCCGGAGGCCGGGCGAGAAGCCGACGTTTGACGATGCGGGTTCGGCACGAGGTCGCGCCGGCTCCGTCAGGCAGTTAACGCTTCGAAGCGCGGATCGCTCCGCAACGGATCCCATTCGCGCTCGGCGCGCAAAGTTCCGGGCGTTGGGCCATTCGGGATCGTGATGAGCTCCTTGAGTAACTCAATCGCGCGATCCCTCTGCCCGGCTGCCAGGTAAATCACCGCCAGCTTCGTCGCGATGAGCGGACCGTCGTAGGCATCTTTGGAAATCGGCAGCAGTTCGGCCGCACGCTCTCCCGCTGCAATCGCATCTTCATGGCGGGCTGTCTTCGAGCGCACCATTCCGAGCATAGCTACCAGCTTGGCGTCGTCCGGGGCCTGAGCGAGATCGGCGTCGACAATCTTCTGGGCGGCTGCGAAGGCCCGGTCCGCGCCACCAACATCGGACCGCCCGAGTGCAATCAACCCTTCATACCACGCTCGGGGAAACGTGTATCCATCCAGGATCGACGCCGGACCGCCGACGCCAATGTCGTGGAATCTTTCGTAACGCGCGGCCTTCAACAGCCGATCCGCGCCATCATAATCCCGGTCCATCAGCCTTACTCGCACTGCGATATTGGTAATTCCCCCACCCGGATCGAAATCGCCGGGGATGTTGCGCAAAACGGCGCGGAGCGGGGCGATATTACCTTCGGACCTCAGCGGAATCGCGGCTTGTACGACGGAAAAAAAGTGCGCCTCGGGGTTTACCTCGATTCCTTTCGCGAAACTGCGGGCGGCTTCGTCGTTGCGACCGAGGCACGCGTAGGTATCCGCCAGGTTCCAGAGGACCGAAGGATTTCGGGGATCGAGTTCCCTCGCCTTTTCAAAATTGGAAAGCGCTTCTTCCCAACGGCCCTGCCTTCGATTGATGGCGCCCGATGCATCCCAGGCCTCGGCGTCGTTCGGCGCAGCCGCGTGTGCGATCGCGAGCTCGGTGCGCGCCAGTTCGTAATCGCGGTAGCCGAAATAATAGTAGTAGGCGAGGGCGAGGCGGACGTCGCTAGAGTCGGGCTGGAGGCGCAACGCCGTGTCCGCGGCGATCTTTGCCCGCGTCAGTCGGCTGCGGCTTCGATCGTAACCAAACCAATAAAGCTCGCCGTGAAAACGCGAGATGAGGCAGTAAGCGAGCGCGAAATACGGATCGCGCTCAACCGCTTCCTCGAGGAGCCGCAGGGCGCGCTCGCCATTTTCGTGCGGATCGCCGGAACCGCTCCAGCGAAACAGATCACGGGCGCGGAGAAACAAATCGTAGGCATCGAGATCACTCGTCGGATGGACCTGGAGGCTGGCCTTTTCGCGCGGGGAGAGATTAGCCCGCAAGGCAAAAGCGATCCGCCGGGCCAGCTCCGTCTGAAGCGCAAAGAGATCGGTGATCTCCCGATCGTAGGTGTCATTCCAGACGTGGAGATCGGTGCGGGCATCGATCAATTGCGCGTTGATCCGGACCCGGTTCGCCTCGCGCCGTACGGTGCCTTCCATTACGTAGGCAACGCCAAGCGCTTCACCGATTTCGCGAAGGTTGCGCGTCCCGCTCCGGTATTGGCGCACGGAAGTGCGGCTGATCACTTTCAGGTCCGCCACCTTCGCCAGGCTCGAGAGAATGTCGTCCTGGATGCCGTCGGCGAAGTAGGCGTTCTGCTGGTCGTCACTGAGATTCTCGAATGGCAAGACGGCGATGCTTTTTTCAGGCGGGGGCACCGGAGATTTGGGAATCGTGGCCGGAGATGGAGCCGTCGCTTCTTCGAGGTTGTCTGTGCGCTTGATGCCGCTGGGCGTCAGGTCGAACGCCCAGGAAAGAAGAAGCGCCACCGGGAAACCGAGCACCAACGCAACGATGATCAGCCGCACGGTCCAGGCCGGAATTTCGAAAAAAGGCAATGTCTGGGTCGCGATCTGGATCAGCAACCAGGCCAGGACGGCGTAAGCGACGGCCACCCGATAAACCTTCCGTCGCTTTAGCTCGGTAAAGAATTTCTTCGCGTCCATCACTCGCTCGTCGCTTTTAGAATGTAGAGGGAGTTGGGCCAAGCGCCTTTTCTTTTGGTTAGGCGAGCCGCTTAAGCCCCTCTACCTTTTCGCCTTCATGGCAGCTGCGCTAGAAAACTCTCCGCCCGCTCGCGAAGATCGCTCAGGACTTATTGCCGGCATTGCCGCCTTCGCGACATGGGGATTGATCCCGGGCTACTGGAAATTTCTCAAAGGCGTTTCCCCGCCGGAAATTCTCGCCCACCGGTTTGTCTGGACCAGTCTCTTCCTGATCATCGTCCTGTCATGGCAAAGACGCTGGCCGGAAGTCAAAACCGTCCTGCGTTCGCGCCGGGCCACCCTGTATTGCCTGACGAGCGGGCTGGCCGTCGCGACGAACTGGTTCTTCTTCATCTTCGCCGTCCTGATCGATCGCGTTCTCGAGACGAGCCTCGGCTATTTCATGACGCCCCTTGTTCACGTTCTCCTCGGCGCCGCTCTCCTTCGCGAACGGCTGACCCGGTTGCAGCTTGTCTCCGTCTTTCTCGCCGCGAGCGGCGTTCTCTATCTCACCTTCGGTTACGGCCGCTTCCCCTGGATTGCCGTCACGCTTTGCACAACATTCGGTGTTTACGGATTGCTCCGGAAAAAGTCGGGAACGGCCGCCATTCCGGGATTGTTTCTGGAAACAATCATGCTCGTCCCGGTGGCGCTCTTCTACATCATTTTCCTCAAGGCAAATGGCGCGCTCGTATTCGGCCGCAGTGGCTGGCCGTTGGCACTCCTGCTCATCAGCACCGGAGTCGTCACCGCCGTGCCGCTTTTTTGGTTCGGATATGCGGCCAGCCATCTCCGCCTGGTTACCCTCGGCTTCCTCCAGTATCTCGCCCCGACCATTTCGTTTTTCCTCGGCGTTTTTCTCTATCACGAGCCGTTTACTCGCGGTCATCTTATTACCTTCGGTTTGATCTGGATCGCGCTCGCTCTTTTCACCTTCGAGGCCGTTACGCGCTGGCGTTCCGCGCGTGTCCGCGACGCCATGGAAAGCGCTGTCTGCGAAACGCCCGCCTGACCCGGAACGCCGGCCCGTTTGGAACTGCGCGTCTGCGGCCTTACCTTGCGCTCGTCATCAATGAATAAAGAAAATTTCGATTACGCGATCGAGAACACGCGCGTCATCCTGGCGCCCGATCAGAAGATTGCGAGCTTCGGCAGCACGAGTTTCCGTTTTTATCTTATCTCGGAATTGATGGACCGCGCGAACGAAGTGCGCGTCCGCGATGGACGGATCCAGGCCGATCGTCCCCAGATTCTCACGCCGGATCATTTCGCGCGCCTGCTCCTTGAAGGTTTCGGTGAGAAGG
>JALYIN010000064.1 GCA_030775765.1 Verrucomicrobiota bacterium | reverse complement strand
CGCGCGCAAGCGAAAGCGCTGGCCGGCCTGCGTTCCGGGTGGAATTTTAAGCTGCGCGTGACCTTCCAGGGTCGGGACGCGCAGCTCGCCGCCGAGGGCCGCCTGCCAGGGCGGCAACTTCACTTCGTGAATCAGATCGTTTCCCTCCACTGTGAAATCCGGATGTCGCGCCAGGCGCACGCGCAGAAAAAGATCGCCGCTTTTCCCACCACCGGCGCCGGCCTCGCCTTGTCCGGCCAACCGGATTCGCTGGCCCTCGTGCACCCCTTTCGGAATCTTGACCTGGTAACTTTCGATTTTGTTCGAGTTGCCCCGGCGCAAGGAAATCGGGCGCTTTGATCCATGGAACGCTTCTTCGAGCGTGACCATGATGTCGGCTTCCACGTCGCTCCCTCGCTCTGCGCTTCTTGGCCGCTGTCCAAAACTGCCGCCGCCGAAACCACCGCGCCCGCCGCCGCCGCCAAAGAACTGTTCGAAGAAATCGCTGAACCCGGTGCCGCCGAATTCGAATTCCACGCCGCCACCGTCGCCCGGCGAATAGCGGCGAAATCCACCGCCCGGCTGTTGCCCGCCCCATCCCGGTGGCGGCTGAAACCCGCCAGGTTGATTCCAATTCGCGCCCAGATCATCGTACTTCTTCCGCTTCTCGGGATCGCCCAGGACTTCGTACGCTTCGTTGAGTTGCTTGAACTTTTCCTCCGCGGTCGCCTTGTCCTTGTTGACGTCGGGATGGAATTTGCGCGCCAGTTTACGGAACGCCTTCTTGATCTCGTCGTCGGTCGCGGTCTTGGAAACCCCCAGCGTCTCGTAATAATCTCGAAATTGAACAGCCATATTTTCCCCGCGAAGGTCTGCGCTGGAAAGCGACTGCGCAAGGAGCGGTCGTTTGTAAACCGCAGCGTCTTGCACTAACACCTGCTGATGCCCCGGGCATCGCGCGACCAGCAACTGCTTGACCTACACGTTGCCCGTTTGCTCCAGTGCCGCCGCTGTCCCCGAATGTTGCCGCCGCCGGTTTCAGGCGGGCCGGTCCTGAGCAAGGTTATGCTCATCGGCCAAGCCCCGGGCGTGAAAGAGCCGGTGCTCGGAAGACCGTTTGCGTGGACCGCAGGCCGCACGCTCTTCGGCTGGTTCCAGCAATTTTGCGGGATGAGCGAAGAACAAGTGCGCGCGCAAGTGTACTTCGCCGCCGCCTGCCGCTGTTTCCCTGGCAAAACCCCCGCCGGCGGCGACCGTGTTCCCGCGCCGGACGAGATCCGGAATTGCTCGACCTGGATGAACGATGAGATCGATCTCCTGCAACCGCAGTTGATCATCCCGGTCGGCAAACTCGCCATCGGCCAGTTCCTCCCGTTAGAAAAACTCGACCAAATCATCGGACGCACCTTCCCCATTCGGGACAAGCATCGCGTCTTCGATCTGATTCCGCTCCCCCATCCCTCCGGCGCATCCCCGTGGCATCGCATCCCGCCCGGCCTCGGCTTGCTAGGGAAGGCCATGCGCCGCATCGCACGTCATCCCGCGATACAGAATCTTCGACGGTAGCGGGCAAGCTTCTTCAATTCGATGTTGGACGTTGGACGCTGGACGTTGGACGTTTCCCCTCTTCGTCCGATGACCATCGCCAAAACACTCACCCGCGCCGACGTTCCCGACTCCGACAAATGGGATCTTTGCCATCTCTTCACCGACGCCAATAAATGGGGTGAGGATTTCCTCTGGCTTCAGCAGACCTACTCGAAGATATCCGAATGGAGAGGATGCGTCGGCAAATCGGCCGGGACAATGGCCTCGTGCCTCGAGTTTGAGAAATCCCTCGACCTGAAAATCGAGCGTCTCTACCACTACGCCTCCCTTCAGCTCGCCGAGGACAGCGCGAATCCCGATTACCTCGCGCGCATGGGGCAGATGCAAAATCTTCTAACGAAGATCAGCGAAGCGGGTTCGTTCCTGGCGCCGGAAATTCAGTCGATTCCGGACGACAAGTTCGCGCGTTTTCTGGAAGACCCGGCACTGGCCGAATGGAAAATCGCGCTCCGGAAAATCCGGCGGATGAAGCCGCACGTCTTATCGGAGCGGGAAGAGCGCCTGATGGCCCTGGGCAGCGCGGCGCTGGACGGGTACGACGAGACATTTTCGCAGCTCACCGATGTCGACATGAAGTTCGGCGTCCTGGTCGATGACAAGGGGGACTCGAAACCGCTCACCCAAAGTTCCTACGGGTCATTCCTGGTTAAGCGTGACCACGCCCTGCGCAAGCGCGCGTTCCACCAGTTCTACCAAGAGTTTCAGGACCACCAGTTCACGCTCGCTTCCGCGCTCGCCTATTCCGTCAAGGCGGATGTCTTTCGCGCGCGGGCCCGGGATTATTCCTCGGCGCTCGAAGCCTCCCTGTTTCGCGACGACATTCCGGTCGCGGTCTACGACGGTCTGATCACTGCGGTGCGAAACAACCTGGCGCCGCTTTTTCGTTACTACGAATTGCGGCGGCGCGCGCTCGGCCTCGACGAGCTGCATCACTACGATACTTATGTGCCGCTCGTGGCGGAGATCGAGTCGCACGTTTCGTTCGATGAGGCGACCGACACAATCCTCGAAGCCTTCGCACCGCTCGGTCCCGAATACACCGCGACGCTAGGCGAAGGTTTGCGCGGGCGCTGGTGCGATCGGTACGAGACGAAAGGCAAACGGAGCGGCGCTTTTTCCTCGGGCAGCTTCGGCGCGCCGCCTTACATCCTGATGAATTACAAGAGTGACGTCTTCTCGGACGTTTACACCCTGGCGCACGAAGCCGGCCACTCGATGCACACCTGGTTTGCCCAACGATCGCAGGCGTTTCAGGATTACAATTACCCCATCTTCCTCGCGGAAGTGGCGTCGACGTTCAACGAAGAGTTGCTCACCCATCACCTCCTCGAGAAGACGACTGACAGGAAGATGCGAGCCTATATCATCAATCGCCAGATCGATGACATCCGCGGCACGCTCTTCCGCCAGACCATGTTCGCCGAGTTCGAGAAGGTCATCCACGCCATCGAAGAACTCGGTGACGCCCTCACCCTCGACGTTTTCAAATCGGAGTATCACGCGCTTCTGCAGGCTTATTTCGGCTCCGGCGTCGTGCTCGATCCGCAGCTCCACCTCGAATGCCTGCGCATCCCGCATTTCTACAACGCCTTCTATGTCTATAAGTACGCCACCGGAATCTCTGCGGCCGTCGCGCTTTCGGAGCGCGTGCTGGCGAAACAACCGGGCGCAGTCGAGGCCTATCTTGCTTTCCTGAAATCCGGAGGCGCAAAGTTCCCGCTCGAAACGCTCCGCCTGGCCGGCGTCGACATGACCACGCCTGCGCCGATCGAGAGCACGCTAGCGCTTTTCGACCGAAGGCTGACTGAGCTCGAACAGCTTCTCCTGTAGCGTGGCCCTGCGGGTCTTCCCGAAACAGTGACCGCAGTCAAACGGACCAGAGGCCTTGGCAAGCGATGTGCTAAAAAAGGCACCGTGCAGTTTGAATGGCAGTTGCAGGCCGCCTGCGGCTACGCAGAGCTGGGCATGACACGCGAGTCGCTCGCCGAACTCGACGCCATTGAGAAGCGCTACCAGACCCGCCCCGAAGTCCTTCAGCTCCGACTCCATCACCTAATGCGGAAAAAGAAATGGGCGCTCGCCCTTCGGGTCAGCCAAAAGCTTTGTCGCGTTGCTCCCGATGCCGGCGCCGGATTTCTCCATGCCGGTTTTTGCCTCCACCAACTCGGCAAGACAGCCGAAGCGAAAAAGCTCCTCATTACGGGTCCCGTCGCGCTCCTGAAAGAGCCGATCTATTACTACAATATGGGCTGCTACGAAGCTCTGCTCGGCAACGTCCGCGACGCCGAGGCAAATTTGCAGATTAGTTTTAAAATGGACAGCTCCTTCCGCGACCTCGCCAAGAAGGATCCTGATCTGAAGGCACTCCACGCGGTAATCTGAGTCGCCTCGAGGAGCGCGATTTCAAATCGCCCATCCTTGGTCTACGCTCCACGGTGAGCCCCGAGCGCCTCGCTTCTCTTTTCGAAGAAAATTTCTCGCGCTTCGGGGAACTGGGCGCGGCGGTTTCTGTCTGGCAATACGGAAAGCCGCTGGTCGAATTGCACGGCGGGTTTCGAGACGCGAAGCGCGAACAGCCGTGGACAGCAGACACGCTCGTTCTCTCTTGGTCGGCGACGAAAGGCCTGGGAAGCGCGTGCCTGATCCATGCGCTGCAAGAGCGCGGGATCACACTGGAGCGTGCTGTGGCGGAGTTCTGGCCGGAGTTCGCGCAGGCGGGAAAGAGTGCGATCCAGATCGGACAACTGTTGTCCCATCAGGCTGGGCTCAGCGCGCTGGATCAGCCGACCGATGTTCTCGATTATCCTGCGGTGATTGCGGCGCTGGAAAAGCAGACGCCGCTTTGGCCACCGGGCACAGCGCATGGCTACCACGCGCGAACGTTCGGATTTCTCGTGGACGAATTGACGCGGCGAATCACCGGCCAGCGCGTCAGCGAATACTGGCGAACCACCTTCGGTGAGCCGCTCGAGCTCGATATCTGGATCGGGTTGCCCGAAGCGCAAAATCAACGCGCGGCCGCAATCTACGCCGCCAAGGCCAGCGGCGAACAAACACCCGCAGATTTTTATCGCGAGCTGATGACGCAGGGCACGCTCGTGCGGAAAACTTTCACGTCACCGGCGGGCCTTCATTCCATTGCCGCGATGAACACGGTGGAGAATCGCGCCGCGAACATTGTCTCGTTCAGCGGAATCGGCAGCGCTTCATCACTGGCGAAGTTCTACAGCATGCTAGCAAATGAGGGCCTGCTGGAAGGACGACGCTATTTTTCCCCGGATACGATTGCGCTCATGACCACGACGCTGACTTCAGGCATCGATCGCATCCTGCAAATCCCAACTGCCTTCTCGGCCGGCTTCATGAAAGATCCGCCGGACGCGCCGCGACGAATTTTCGGGCCGTCGTCTTCCGCCTTCGGGCATCCGGGCGCCGGCGGCAGCAACGCATTCGCCGACCCGGAGAACGGGATCTCCTTCGCCTACGTCATGAACCAGATGGAGCAATCGCTTTTGCCTAATGAGAAGTCGCTGCGGCTGGTAGATGCGATTTACCGGTAGTGAGTCGCGTTGTGATTCCCGACCCTTGAACACGTCGGATTGCAGCATTAAACCAATCCAATGAAGGCGCATTCTGCAACGCTCCAAATTCGAACCAAGGGCAAGGGTACGTACGAGATCACCGATCAAGTCGAATCCGCGGTCGCTGAAAGCGGGATCAAGACCGGAACCGCTACGATTTTCATTCAACACACCAGCGCCAGCCTCGTGATCTTCGAAAATGCCGACCCTTCGGCTCGCGTCGATCTTGAGGAGTATTTCGAGCGACTGGTACCGGAAAACAGCGATTATTTCACTCACACCTCCGAGGGGCCGGACGATTCCACATCGCACATCCGGATGGTTTTGACGAGGTCGAGCGAGGTGATTCCGATTGGGGATAAGCGGCTTCAACTCGGTACTTGGCAGGGAATTTTCCTATTCGAGCATCGCCGCACGGCTCACCTGCGAACTGTTATAGTTGTCGTTATCGGAAACTAGCCGCCGCCAGCCTGTGAAGGCTTTGGCTGTATCCCCTTGATCAACAGCCAAAAGCCCAGGCCGAATTCGTAGAGACCCATCGGCATCATATAGCTCATTCCCAGGGCTGCTAAACCGGGAAACACGATGAGGGCCAGGCTCATGAGCGCCATCACTAACGAAGCAAAGATCCCCCAAGCCGCGAGGACTCGAGGGATATAGCGCGATTTCAGCCACAGATAGCTGAACACGGCGGACCCCAGGCCCAGAAAAAGGAAGCCGATGTTAAAGGTGTCACCGTAGGCGCGGAGGAAGATGTCCGACAATGCTTGTAACTGTGCCGTGCCAAACCCCTGCAAGGAAGCGGTGCTCTTCAGCACCGCCAGGGCTGCAAACTCCTGCACCGTGATGTAGGCAAGGACGAAATTCTCCGCGAGGCGAAGGAACGCACCGAGTAAGGCCACATCCTTGTTGATCGGCTTGAGGACGACGTAAAGAGCCCAGAGCAAGATGATGACTCCCACCACCGTGATCAGCTCGAAAGCAATCCCGCTGCGAAATAGCCGTTCAGAGGCGGCGATGTTCTGGGCGGTCTGCACGGCGTCGTGGGGCACCATTAGTTTCCCCCGAACAGAGAACGCCATGATCGCGGTGACATTCGTGAACAGGTAAAGGAATCCGACGATCTTCGCGGCGGTATGTTGGGCCGGTTCCAGCCGGCTGGTCGATGTCGGTGTCGTTGTGTTCATGCTTCCGACTTGTCAGGCTAGCGCAGGCGCCGCGGTCGCCACGGCGACTCTTTGACTGGCCTGCTCGTTCCAGCGTTTCACGTTCACGCCTTTCACAACTAACCATAGGGTCAGGGATATTTCCCCCAGGCTGCCAGGTATAACGTTGTAGGGAGCGAGACTCTCTGCGAGAGGCGGTAACAAACAGGTCAGCCAGCCCAAACCGGCGAACATCATTAGCCCACCAATCATTCTCGGCAGAAAGGTCGACCTGAGGATGAGGTAGCCGATCAGAAGGCAATGGAACCCGAAAAATACCAGGCCGATATTGTTCGCCTCGAGACGCACTTTGAGAAGTGCGAGCGCGAGCGCCTGTAACTGTTCCAAGGTGAATACGCTCAAGTAGCCGGCCCCTCTCAAGAGGACGAGCGGAGCGAGATCGAAGAGGCCGCCCAGGGCCCCAACGGCGCATCCTACGAGACTGAAGAAGGCCGCGAGTAAAGAGAGGGTCCTGTTCACCGGCTTGAGCAGCTCGTAAACAAGCAGCGTTACAACGAGGTAGAAGGCGCCGGACACGAGCATCGCTGCGGTGGCCGACTGAAACAACATCTCATGAGCCAGGATCTTCGTCGCTGTGGCTGTAGCGTTGCCGAATACAATAAGCTTACTGCCGACCCACATGGCGAATCCGCTCGTGATGAAGGTCATTAACCAACAGGCACCAGCTATCCTGGCTGTAAAGAGTGGCGAAGGATCCGTGTGTTTCATAGTTAGTCAGTTTGTCCTTAGATGGGTAGTTGAGTTACTCGGTGCGCAAGAGTGACATGGCATCGATCCGGCCGGCACGGCGCGCCGGCAGCCAGCAGGCAACCAGGGCAACCGCTACCAGCAGGAGGGTGGCGCCGATAAGGATGACCGCGCCGTTGATCCGCATGCCAGGGAACCCTGCGGCGAGAAGCCGCGAAACCCCATACGCACCAAGCAGCCCGATGGTAGAACCAAAGAGTGCGAGTTTCACCCCGGACGTAAGGACCATGCGGGTAATATTTTCAATGCTGGCTCCGAGCGCGAAGCGAATGGCGAATTCGCCCGCACGTTGGGCCATCGTGCGCGCGATGACGCCGTAGATGCCGAGAGACGCCAGGCCCAGCCCGAGCATGGCGAAAGCAGCGAGGATGTTGCGAAGAATGGTCAATCCATAAATGGTTCGGGCGATCGTGGCGTCCGCCGGCTGGAGTTTGCGCACGGGCAAATCCTGATCGAGCGCCGTCATCGTCGTGCGGATGCTCTCGACGATGGAAGATGGGGTAACTCCAATGGCGCGCACAGCGATCTCGCTTTGGGCGCGCGGCTCCTGCGCCATGGGCTGGTAGATTTGGTAGGTTACCGGACTGGGTTTCTCGACCACTGCCTTCACGTCGCTCACGACACCGACGATCTCGCCCCAACGAACGTTATCACCCTCCGCCTGCCCGAGGCGCCGGCCGATCGGATCGTCGTTGCCGAAAAGACCTTTAGCCGTGGTTTGGCTGATGACGAAAACCTTTGCCGAAGCGGAGATGTCGCGCTCGTTAAAGGCGCGTCCGGAAAGGACGCGGGTAGTGACGGTGTCGAAATACTGTGGACTTACGTTGTTGAAGCCGGCCGCGGGTTCGTGTCCCGGTTCTGGACGTTCGCGGCCTTCCACCAAAAATTTTCGAACGTCCGGAAAATCGAAGAACGGGGTGAATGACGAGATGCTGACCGAGGCGACGCCGGGCAACGATGCGAGGCGCTCCAAGGCGAGCCGATGGAAGGCCGTGATTTTCTCGGGGTCCGAGTATTTGCTCGCGGGAAGCAACATGTTCCCGGTGACGAGTTGCGTCGATTCCCAACCGGAGCGGCGATCGTTCAGATCACCGAGGCCCCGGATAAAAAGGCCGGCACCCGCGAGTAAGATCAGCGCGAAGGCGAACTGGCCGATGATAAGAACTTGGCGGAAGCGTTGATGCCCGCGACTTCCGATCGTGCCGCGCCCACCGCTCTTCAAAGTGTCGTTCACGTTAAGCCGCAGCGCGAAAAGAGCCGGTGCGATACCGAAGACCAGGGCCGTGACGAGCGACGCGGCGAACGCCCAGCCGAGCACATGCCAGTCGACAACACGGATAACCTGTTCGCCGTTATCACCAGTAGATTGGACTGCGGCCCAGTCGCGAAACCAAATTGCGACCAGGCTTGCACAAATCCCACCCGCGAGCGCGAGCAAGAGCGACTCGACGATCAGAGGACGCAGTAACTGCAGCCGCGAAGCACCCAGCGCGGCGCGCACTGCAAACTCGCGGGCGCGTGCCATCGTGCGAGCGAGGAGGAGATTCGCGAGATTGGAGCAACCGATGAGCAGCACGAAGCCGGAGAGGCCCACGAGCATCATCATGGCAAGAGGGTTGTTCCTGGCCTTCACTGCGTCATCGAGCGGGACAGTGCGCCATGTGCTCTCGGCGTTGACCTCTGGAAAATCCGAAGCCAGGCGCGCTCCGAAATTAGCGATAAAGCCTGCGACCTCCGCGCGGGAGTGGGCGGGAGAATGTCGGCCGACAACTCGGAGCATTGTGATTTTACGCTCGACGGATTGCTCGCGGCTAAGAGCCAATGGTCGGAAGAAATCGATCGTGCCTAAATGGCGAGCGTCGTTGAACGTCTCGGGCAGCACGCCGACGATTTCGTGCGGCTCGCCGTCGATCCGAATGGTGCGGCCAATGACGTCAGGACTAAGTGCGAAGCGATTGCGCCAGGTACGCTGGCTCAGGATGACAATGCGGTCGCGGCCGGGCGTGTCATCTCCACTATGAAAATCGCGGCCGAGTTGAGGCTGGGTTCCAAGCAGGGAGAAGAGGTTGGAGGTGCTGCGAGCAGCGTGGGCCATTTCGGCGGGATGGCCGGGCTCCGATAGGCTCGCATCGCCGACGGCGTACGCGGCCACGTCGCCATAGCCCTCCTTCGCGCGTTGAAGGTCGAGAAAGTCCGCGGGTGAGAATTCTCCCTCCCGATTTTGCGCGGTGGTGCGGTAGATCGCGTCGAGTTGCGCGCTATCGGGATAGGGGAGCGGTTTCAGCAAAAGCGAATTCACGATGCTAAACATCGCGGTGTTGGCGCCAATGCCGAGCCCGAGCGTGATGATGGCGAGCAAAGTGAAGCCGGGACTGCGCACGAGCGAGCGAATGGCAAAGCGCAGACTGCGCCACAGGTCCGCCAATTCCGGAGGACGCCACGTGTCACGAATCTCCTCGCGATAGGCGGTGACGGCGCCGAACTCGCGTTGAGCCGCGAGACGAGCCTCTCGCTCGGACATGCCCTCGTCACGGTACTGGGCGATGAGCTGATCGACGTGAAGCTGTAGCT
>JALYIN010000063.1 GCA_030775765.1 Verrucomicrobiota bacterium | reverse complement strand
ATCACGGCCTGGGCCGTCCGCCCGGCCATGCCTTTGTCGGGATCGACTGAGAGCCGCGTGATCTGTCCGCCGCTGGCGAAGTGATGGAACACCCGGGCGCGGTCGGCTATTTCCGGATCGAGCAGCGGCGAATCCGGCGGCAGCGGTTCCTTTTCAAAAACGTCGAGTGCGGCCCCGGCGATGATGTCGTCTTTCAATGCTTGCGCGAGCGCCTTCTCGTCCACCACCGGACCGCGAGAACTATTCACCAGATAGGCCGTCGGCTTCATCAGCTTGAGAGTCTTCTCGTTGATGAGGTGATAGGTCGGCTTGTCCGTTTCACCCTCGCGCAGCAAGGGTACGTGGATGCTCACGTAATCAGCGCCCTTCAGCGCGTCCTCGAACTCCACGTACTTGATCCAGGTTTTCTCCTTCTGGATTCCCTTCGCATGGCGCAGGTCCATCAATTCCTGGATCGAAGCGATGTAAGCATCGTTGTGATACGCCGGGTCGTAGCACAGAAT
Organism: Verrucomicrobiota bacterium; assembly: GCA_030775765.1. GTDB lineage: Bacteria > Verrucomicrobiota > Verrucomicrobiia > Chthoniobacterales > UBA10450 > AV80. The sequence goes on along the minus strand of JALYIN010000063.1, from coordinate 4,920 downwards.
GTTCATGTCGAAACCCGAGCATTTCTTGATCATGGCCAGTCCGATCCGTCCGGTGCCGATGATGGCAATCGTCTTGCCCGTGACTTCGTCGCCGAGGAACGGCAGGAACGGATGCCAAGACGGCCACTTCTGCTCGCGCACCAGGCGCTCGCTCGCGTACATCTTCCTGGCCAGCATCCCCATCATGAAAAAGGCGAACTCCGCCGTCGCCTCCGTCAGCACGTCCGCTGTGTTCGTGAACGGGATCTTGTATTTGCTCGCACCCGCCCTGTTGATGTTGTCGAACCCAACGGCGATCTGGGCCACGACTTTGAGCGAGCCCTTTCCCGCCTCGAAAATTTCAGCGTCGATGGGATCGCGAAGCGTCGTAATCAACGCGTCGATGCCGCTTTTCACTTTTTCGATGATCAGTTTTTTCGGCGGCGCCTCGGGTCCCCGGAAAACTTCGAGCTCGTAACCCTGCTCGCGCAGCCGGTTCTCCGCCGGGTCACCGATCCGGGATGTGGCAAAGATTCGTTTCTTGTCGCTCATGGGTGACAGCACGGAAGCACGTGATTACCGTCGCGCCAACCTGCATCCGGAGCGGTTGCCTTACAAATTCTTCGCGACCCAACTCCCGACCCGATCCAGCGCTTTCTCGATGTTCTCGATCGAATTGGCCACGCTGAAGCGCAGGTAGCCTTCGCCAAAATCGCCGAACGCGGTCCCGGACAGCCCGGCGACCCCGGCATCGTCCAGCAACGCATCGGCCAGTTTCTTCGACGGCCAACCGGTCCCCTTGATGTTGGGGAAAACGTAGAACGCGCCTTTCGGCAGGAGACAGGAAAAACCTTTGATCTTGTTTAGGCCGGCGACCATCACGTCGCGCCGTTTTTTGAACTCGGCGCACATCGCGTCGACCGATGCCTGCGGCCCGCGCAATGCCTCCACCCCGGCGACCTGCGTGAAGCTCGCCGTGCACGAATTGGAATTCGTCATGAGCCGCGCCACCTGCGTGGCCAAATCCGCGCGCATCACGCCGTAACCCATCCGCCAGCCGGTCATGGCGTACGTCTTCGAGAAACCGTCGAGCAAAATGCAGCGCTCCTTCATCCCCTCCACCGACATGATGGAATGATGTTCTCCCTCGAAAATGAGGCGGCTGTAGATCTCGTCCGTCAACACCAGGATGTTGCGGTCGCCGATCGCGCGCGCGATGCCGTCGATGTCCGCCTTGGTGAGCACGCCGCCGGTCGGGTTCTGCGGTGAATTAAGAATGAGGAGCCGCGTGCGATCGTTGATCAGCCCCGCGAGCTCTTCGACGTCGAGCCGGAAATCCATTTCCTCGCGCAACCGGATCGGCACCGCTTTCGCGCCGACGTAGTTGATCATGGACTCGTAGATCGGAAACCCTGGATTGGGATAGATGACTTCGTCCCCTTCCTCCGCCAGCGCCAGAATCGTGAAAAAAATGATCGGCTTCCCGCCCGGAACCACAACCACTTCCTCGGAGGTCACCTTCACCGCCCGCGTCTCGCTCACGTATTGCGCGATCGTCTCGCGCAACTGCGGCAAACCCGCCGAGGGCCCGTAGTGCGTGAACCCCTTGTGCAGCGCGTCCGTCGCCGCCCCAATGATGTTGCCGGGCGTATCGAAATCCGGTTCGCCGATCTCGAGGTGAACGATGTCGCGTCCCTTCGCTTCCAGCGCCCGTGCTTTCACGAGAACTTCAAACGCGGTCTCGGTGCCGAGGCGCGCCATCCGTTTGGCGAGGCGAAGTTCGTGGGCCGTGTTCATGACCGTGAAATCCGCATTATATCGCGGTCACGCCATTTGTCTTTTTCCAAATACGCCTCCCTCATGCACAGACGCGCCTTGTCGTTCCCTCCCTCCCTTGGCATATTGATGTCGAGCAACTCGACGACGGCGTTCGAAACCATGGATTATGTGATTCACCCACTCACGACCGCGGATGAACCGGTCCTGTGGGAGATGTTGTATCAGGCCTTGCGGACATCGGCGGAGGCGCCGCCGCGCGACATTGTCCGGCAGCCGCAATACGCCCGCCATGTCGAGGGCTGGGGCCGTGCAGGCGACACCGGGTTCGTAGCCTATGACGCCGAGAAGAAGAACGAATTGTTGGGCGCCGCCTGGCTCCGTTTACCCGCCGGAGAAAGCGACGTTGAACCGACCCCGGAACTTGCCTTCGCTGTAACATCCGGGCATCGCAAACGCGGCATCGGCGCCGCCCTCCTCACCCAGCTCGTGAAGGCGAACCCGCACTACAGCGCCGTATCCATCAGCGCCGGGCCGAACAATCCGGTGGTCCGGCTCTACGACCGTTTCGGTTTCAAAATTGTCCGGCAAAGCGAGAACGCCGTTACGCTGCGGAGAGAAATTTAGGACTACGCCGCCTGCGGACGAGCGGAGACGCCCCACCTCCCTGTAGTGGCAGGCGTGTCGCCTGCAAGATCGAGCGCGTCGACGAATTGCTGGAATGAACCGTAAGCCATCGAGTGAAGATTTAAGAATCGCAGCCGACACGGCTGCCTCCACAGGGAACAAACTCCCCACTCCTACCCGGCCGGCCGCAAACTCTCCGTCATCTTCTCGTAACTCTGAATCAACTCGGCGATCTTCGTGTGAAAGCCGTCCTGCGCGGCGTAGATGTCCCCGATCGGACCGGAGAACTCCTTCTGCTTTAGCTCTTCCTCAATCGTGAGGATCAATCCGGCCAGCGTCTCGATGTTCGCCCGCGAATGGAACTCCATGTCCTTGAGCTTCGAAAGAACGGTCTGGGATTTTTCGTAGTCGCCCGGCGCCTGCTCGACCGCCGGTTTCTCGGGAGAAGGCGCCGCCTTGTTCTCATCGTCGGTCGCCGCGACCTGCTCCGCCTTCGGAGCGCGCTTCTTCCTTTTCGTCTGGGCGCCTGCGGCCGGCGCATTCTCGTGGTGTGCCTTTTCCTGCTTTACCTTCTTATCGTGGGCGACGTTTCGTGGATCGGACATTCCCCACTCTACACGAATTTCGCCCTTCCCGCCTCCCCTCGATCCTCTATCCTGCAATTCTCACCGGTCCAACTCCATCGACGCTCTTAATTGCAGTGCCAACCGCGAAGAAACCTGACCAGCCTCTCTTCTTCCCGACTCCGAACGCACTCCGCCAATGGTTCGCAAAGAATCACGAGCGCGTTCCTGAGTTATGGGTCGGCTACTACCGCAAAGACTCCGGCCGGCCTGGCATCACCTGGCCGGAATCAGTGGACGAAGCGCTCTGCTACGGCTGGATCGATGGCATCCGCAAGAAAGTCGATGACGAGAGCTACAAGGTCCGCTTCACACCTCGACGCGCGAAAAGCACGTGGAGCGCGGTGAACATCGCGCGCGTCGCGGCTCTCACCGGCGAAGGGCGGATGCAGCCGGCCGGCGTTGCGGCCTTCGCGCGCCGCGTAGAGAGCAACTCCGCGAGATATTCTTTCGAGAATCGCGAGTCCGCCAGGTTAAGCGCCGACGACGAACGCGAGTTTCGCCATGATCCAGTTGCCTGGGAATTCTTCCAGCGCCAACCCGCCGGTTATCGCCGCCTGGCGGCGTGGTGGGTGATCAGCGCCAAACGTTCCGAAACGCGGCGCACACGTTTGCAGCGCATCATCGCCGAGTCGCGCGCACGACGCCGCATTTGAGCTGACCCCGCGGCGACCAACGAACTGCTCGCGTCCGGCCCAGCCTGACTGCTAGAGTCTCGAAGATGAATTACGTGCTGGCTTTAGCTTTCGGAATCGGAGTTGTGGCAGGCTTGCGCGCGCTCAGCGCACCCGCAGCCGTGGCGTGGGCCGCACACTTGGGTTGGGTCCATCTCCAGGGCTCGTCTCTTGCCTTCATGGCCTCGACGTGGGCCGCCACTTTATTCTCGGTGCTGGCCTTCTTCGAGCTGGTCGGAGACTTGTTGCCCACGACTCCAAGTCGAACGGCGCCTGCGCCTCTGGCCGCGCGCGTCATTTCGGGAGGATTTTGTGGCGCGTGCCTGTGCGCCTCGGCGAATCAATTCTTGTTCAGGGGCGCCGCTTTCGGCGCGATTGGCGCCGTGGCCGGCGCCTTTGTCGGCTTTGGACTTCGAAAACGCCTCGTCACCGGCTTAAAAGTTAAAGACATCTTTGTAGCGATCCCCGAAGACCTGATTGCCATAGGCCTCGCCTGGTTTCTCGTTACGCGGTAACGCCCCAACTACAGGATTTCTTTTGTCACTCGTCACTCTGTTTCCATGAGCTTTATCGACCTTGAGCAGCTGCCATTTGTCGGAATGTCATATGACTTCGTCGGGGAGAATCACGGCGCCCCTTTCTCGGCCTACATCGTCAAGGCGAAACCCGGGCAAGGCCCGCCCTTGCATAAGCATCCGTACGTTGAAGTCGCATTCATCCTGGAAGGCTGCGCCACCATCACCGTCGGCGACGAACAGCGGGAGGTGAAAGCGGGCGGCATCGTTGTCATCCCGGCTGACACACCACATCGATTCGTGAACTCTGGCGACACGGTTTTGCGCCAGATCGACATCCACGCCAGCCCAAAATTCGTCCAGACAAACACGCCGTACGGGGTCGCCGGCGGGTAGACTGCATTGGGCGAATGGTGATGCGACGGAGCGATCTGAAGATCGCAAGTCAATCTCGTCTGACGACAAATCCCGGAGCTTTTTTGCGCTACGGCGCCTGAGGACCTTCCCGAGATGCGGGCACCTGGTCAGACAAGGCCCTCTTCGCCGCCCATCGCGCTTTCATCGCCTCTGCGAGTTGGGCCCGGCGTTCCGGAGAAAGATTAAGTTTTCTCTTCGCTTTCCGAGCGGGTTTCTCTTTCGACGCGGCCACTGCTTTCACCGGAGGCTGAGCCATTGAGCGGCCTTTTTCGACCTGTGCTGGATCCCTGGCGGAAAGGCGAGCTGCAC
>JALYIN010000062.1 GCA_030775765.1 Verrucomicrobiota bacterium | reverse complement strand
ATAACGGTCGCCGTCGGCCCGCGGCCCGCCTCCACCTGCGCTTCGATTACGGTGCCGCGCGGGATCGCAGTCGGCGAAGCTTTTAGCTCCATCACTTCCGCCTGGACTGACATATTTTCGAGCAACTCATCGATCCCGATTCCTTTAGTCGCTGAAACGGGAACGACGATGGTGTCGCCGCCCCAATCTTCCGGGCTCAGCTCGCGTTCCTGAAGTTGCTTCTTCACGCGATCAAGATTGGCGCCGGGCAAATCGATTTTATTGATCGCGACCATAATCTTCACGTGCGGCGCGGCCTTGGCGTGACTGATCGCTTCAAGAGTTTGCGGCATCAAACCGTCGTCCGCGGCCACCACCAGGACGACGATGTCCGTGACGTGCGCACCCCGGGCGCGCATCGCGGTGAAGGCGGCGTGGCCGGGTGTGTCGAGAAACGTAATCCGGGTGCCCTTGTAATTCACGGTGTAGGCGCCGATGTGCTGCGTAATTCCGCCCGCTTCGCCCGCTGCGACCCGCGTCTTGCGAATCGCGTCCATCAACGACGTCTTACCGTGATCGACGTGCCCCATGAACGTAATGATCGGGCCGCGGACCTTGAGCTCTTCTTCTTTCTCGATGACCGGCGGCGGCGGCGCGACGACGATCTGCTCGACCTTGTGAACGCCGCCTCCTTTTTCACGGCGCTCCATCTCGAAGACGAAGCCGTGCTTTTTGCAAATCTGGGTAGCGATGTCCGGCTCAACCGTCAGGTTCGGGTTCGCGAAAATCTGGAAATCATCCATCAGCTCCTTGATGAGCTGGAAATTTTTCACGCCAAGTTGAATGGCCAAATCCTTCACAATGATCGGCGGCTTGATGTGAATGATCTTTTGCGCTTCGACCTCCGGCTCCACCGATGGTTCGACGACAGTTGGCTCGACCGCGGCTGCCGGCGCTTCAACTGAAGGCGGGGGAGGGGGCGGGGTAAAAGGCGGTGGCGCCGGAGTGGCGTCCGGGGTCGCGCGAATGCGCGAAATGGGTGGCAGGAATGACGACCGCTTGGGCGCGGCTTCTCCTTCCGCGCGTTTGGGCCGCGGTTTCTTCTCGTCAATTAACGACACCGTCTCCATCGCCGGCTTGGTCGCCTTGGGTTCGGCGAGCTCCGCGACCTCGGGCTTCGTTTCGCGAGACCTCTGCGAAACAGCCGCGTGTGATTTCCGCGCCGCTTCTGTGTGCGATTTGGATTTGGTCGGCGCAGGGACCGGCGCACTCTTCGATTTCGCGGGCGCTTCTACCTTGACGCTCCTGGTCGTTTTATGCTTCGACTCAGGCGCGGCGGCGGCCCTGACCGGTTTGCGAGCGGTCGCGGTCTTGCGCGCTGCGGTCTTGGCCGTCGTTTTGGTAGGCATAAATTTTACTCATGGGCCGGCTGGTTAGGCGCGAACCATCTTACTGCGCGGCCGGGATCTCCTGGTGAACCGCCTCATGAATTTCTCGCGCCTTCGCCTCATCCACGGAAAGAATTTCGACCAGATCCTCGACCGCGGCGTCGCGCAAGCCTTCAAGATTCGTGAAGCCGGATTTAACGAGCGACAGCGCCTGCTCCTGCGTGATCGGCAGCCCGGCCGCGAGCGTCCGGGCCGCTTGCGCGACCTTTTGCTCGACCTGATGCGTCGCCGTCGTGTCGCGATCGATGTTGATTTCCCAACCGGTCAGCCGTGAGGTGAGCCGTGCGTTCTGACCTTTTTTCCCGATGGCTAACGAAAGCTGATCTTCATCGACGGAGATCTGGACGCTCTTGTTCTCCGGATCGAAGACGAGGTTCTTTACCTTTGCAGGCTTGAGCGCCTCGAGGACAAACTCCTTCGGGTCGGAGCTCCAGCGAATAATGTCCACCTTCTCATTGTTCAATTCGCGGACGATGTTCTTCACCCGCGACCCGCGCATGCCGACGCAAGCGCCGACTGGGTCGACCTTTTCGTTTACGCTCGTCACTGCAATCTTGGTGCGATAACCGGCTTCGCGCGCGATTCCGCGAATCTCCACGGTGCCGTCGTTGATTTCGCTGACTTCCAGCTCGAACAACCGCCGGACGAAATTCGGATGGCTCCGCGACACGATAATCTCCGGGCCGCGAATGCCGTTTTCGACGGCGACGACGTAAGCGCGCAAGCGGTCGCCCACGTTGTAATCTTCCACGACGACGCGTTCGCGCTGCGGCATGATCGCCTCAAATTTTCCAAGATCGAGAATCACATCCGAGCGGTCAAACCGCTGCACCGTGCCACTGACGATCTCGCCGGCGCGGTCCTTGAACTCCTCGTAAATCATTTCTTTCTCGACCTGGCGGATGCGTTGCATCATCGCCTGCTTCGCGGTCTGGGCCGCGATCCGTCCAAAGTTTTTCGGCGTCACCTCGACTTCCACTTCACCACCGACGGCGGCGTTCGGATCGATCCGGCGCGCTTTGTTGACGGAAATTTCGTCGGCCGGGTTAGTGACGTCGTCGACGACGAGTAATTTGGCGAGCGCGCGGATCTCCCCTGTCTTCGGATTGATGTCGATGCGCAGTTCGCGGGAGGCGCTGACGCTTTTCTTCGACGCCGAAAGGAGTGCGTTGGAGACCGCCTCGAGCAGGATGTCGCGTTTGATCCCGCGCTCGCGCTCCAGGTAATCCAGCATGGCAATAAACTCGGCGTTCATAAAAACAACCAGCCCGCAGACTAAAAAGAGTGGGACACCAGATCCCACTCCGTTCAGCGCGGACTAGGCGCTTACCTTAATTTTTCAAGGGGCTTTCGTCAAGCCACCAGTTGGCTATGCGGCGCTCCTCCCGCAAGCAGAGTTGGACGTTAGGCGCGGGACGTTCGACGGTGCAGATCAGGATGTCTCGCGCGGCTTCGTTCTGTCTCGTTATTGCTTGTTGGACCGCCATTTATCTCCCCGGGCTCGGCGCGCTCGAAATCAAAGGCGAGGAAGGCCGTCGGATCCTGCCGGCGGTCACCATGCTCGACTCAGGCAACTACGTCGTTCCGCAAGTGGGGAGCGAACCGTACTACCGCAAGCCGCCGTTGGTAAACTGGTTGGTCGCGGCGTCCTTCAAAATCACCGGCGAGCGGAACGAATTGACCGCGCGCCTGCCTTCCGTGCTGTGCGTTCTTGCCGTAGCGCTCGCGTTTCTCACGGTCGCGCGGCCTTCTCTCGGCCCGAACGGATCGCTGATTGCCGCGCTGGTCTGGCTGGCCAATTTCGGAACGATCGAGAAAGGCCGGCTGATTGAGATCGAAGCGCTCTACGTTTCGCTTTTTGGCCTGGCGATCATTTTCTGGCTGAGCTGGTGGCAGCAGCGCCGATCAAGTTGGCTCACCTACACGGTGCCCTGGATTTTTCTCGGGCTTGGGC
>JALYIN010000061.1 GCA_030775765.1 Verrucomicrobiota bacterium | reverse complement strand
GTAACGGTGATCCCGTACTTCTGTTGTAGGGCTGCGATTTCCAATCCGTCTTCAAGCGTACTTGCGATCGGCTTCTCGGTGTACACATGCTTCCTACTCTTCGCCACTTCCAGCGCCATCGGCAGATGCTGCTCGTTGGGCACCGTAAGGATGACGCCTTGAATCTCCGGATCGGCGAGTATCGCTTCCATACTCGTGGCGGCACGAACCCCGAATTCCTGCTGAAAAGCTGTGCGTTTCTGTTCCGAACGGCTATAGCCCGCGACAATTTCCAGCAGCGTTGACTTCTTCGACGCCTTGGTGAGCACCTTGGCCCAACGCCCCAATCCTACAATTCCTGCTTTTACCGGCTTGTCACTCATGGCCGCCCCTTCAAAAAATTCACCGCCTGGAAAACCGAACAATTTCTTGCAAACTTCCAAATCTGATAGTACCGTATTACGGGATGATGCAACAGTCAAGCCAATTGCCTTCAAGTGCGCCTCTGTCGTTTATCGAAAGATCTGCCGCTCCATTGCGCCGCCAGGTTCTCGACGAACTGCGCCAATCCATCATTGCCGGGCGCCTCGCGCCAGGCTCTCGTTTGATTGAACGCGAACTGATCGCCATGATGGGGGTGTCGCGCACCGTGATTCGCGAAGCGCTTCGCCAGATGGAGTCTGAAGGACTCGTCGCCAACATTCCAAACAAAGGCCCGGTAGTTCGTGAATTGACGCTGGCGGAAGCGAAAGATCTATATTCCATTCGCGCGGTGTTGGAAGGATTGGCCGCCCGACTCTTCACCGAAAATGCCAGCGCGGCGCAGAAGAAACTTCTCGAGCACGCCTTGAAGGCTACCGCGCAATCCTACGAAAATGGGATACCCACCACGATTCTCGAAGCCAAGAATCGCTTTTACGAAGTTTTGTTTCAGGGTGCGGGCAGCGAGACGCTCTCATCCATGATCGGCACTCTGCATGTGCGCATCTGGCGATGGCGGGCGCTAGGATTGGGACATCCGCGACGCTCTGAAAAGCGTTGGAAGGAGAGTGTTCGCGGTTTGCGCGCGATGCTTGCCGCCATCGCCAAAGGCGACGCCTCGTTGGCAGAGACACTTCTGCGCGATGAGGTTACTAAAGCGGCCGCCGAAGTCATGCGTTTATTGATCAACAAGGCGCCGGTCGGCGACAGACATTAGACTAGCCACGCGCAACTCTACGGAGGACACAGTTTGATGGCCACTGATTTTATCGTGCACGACAAAGCCGACACCGTTGGCGTGGTGGTGGTCGAGGACGTTCAACCGGGTAAGGAAGTCACCGGCTGGATCATGGAAACCGACGAAACCATTCGGTTCAAGTCTCTCGATGCCGTGCCGCTCGGTCACAAGATTGCCCTCCATGACCTGAAAGTCGGCGACACCGTGCTGAAGTATGGACATGATGTAGGCCGCGTCGTGGCGGATGTCGGCCAGGGCCGCCATGTACATGTACACAATCTGAAGACCAAGAGGTGGTAAACGTGGCGCAGCACTCATTTTTCGGCTATCGGCGCGAGAACGGCCGAGTGGGCATTCGCAATCACGTTGTCATTCTCCCGCTCGATGATTTGTCTAATGCCAGCGCTGAAGCCGTCGCCAATAATATTAAAGGCACATTGGCGCTCCCTCACGCTTACGGACGTCTGCAGTTTGGCGAGGACCTGGAGCTGCATTTCCGCACCCTGATCGGCACGGGCAGCAATCCGAATGTGGCGGCCTGCGTTGTGATCGGCATCGAGGCGAGCTGGACGGGGCGCGTCGTCGAGGGAATCGCCAAGACCGGCAAACCGGTGGTGGGATTCGCTATCGAAGGCCACGGCGATATCAACACCATTGCCGCGGCTTCGCGGAAAGCTCAGGAATTTGTGCAGCGGGCCTCCGAAAAGCAACGCGAATCTTGCTCCATCAAGGAACTTTTCGTTTCTACCAAGTGCGGCGAAAGCGACACCACCTCCGGTCTCGCTTCCTGCCCCACGGTCGGCAATCTGATCGACAAACTCGATCCGCTCGGCGCTACAACCTGTTTTGGCGAAACTTCCGAATTAACCGGAGCGGAAATCGTGTGCGCCAGCCGCGCCGCCACCCCCGAAGTGAAAGAACGATTCATGCAAGTGTTCAACGCCTATCAAGAAGTGATCGACCGCCACAAAACCAGCGACCTTTCCGAGTCTCAACCCACCAAAGGAAATATCGCCGGCGGATTAACCACTATCGAAGAAAAGGCGTTTGGCAATTTGCAGAAAATCGGTCGCAAGACGAAATTCATCGACGTATTGAAGCCTGCGGAGTCGCCAGCCAAGGGCCCCGGCCTGTATTACATGGATACTTCCTCTGCTGCAGCGGAATGCGTCACGCTGCAAGCGGCCGCAGGATTCGTTGTGCACCTCTTCCCCACCGGACAGGGTAATGTGATCGGCAATCCCATCGAACCGGTCATTAAACTCACCGCCAATCCCAAGACAGCGCGTACCATGGGCGAGCATATTGATCTCGATGTATCCGGAATATTACGCCGCGAAATGTCGCTCGACGAAGCCGGCGATCGGCTGATCGATATTATGTTAAGAACTTGTAACGGTCGCCTGACTTGCGCAGAAGCTTTGGGCCACCGCGAATTCGTGATGACCAAGCTGTATCAGAGCGCTTAATTCTCCGAAACTTTTGCCGAGACCACTCGTATTCATGAGGGGAAGGACTACATGAAATATTGCCGTTTCACTTTCAGGGGCAGCGCGCGATACGGTCTGGTCGAGTCTTCCAAGGGCGTCGAACGCATCACACACGTATTGTCCACGCCTCCGGAACAAGTTGGAAAGTTGCAATCCGTGCCCAAGGAACAGATTGAGCCGCTGCCGTTC
>JALYIN010000060.1 GCA_030775765.1 Verrucomicrobiota bacterium | reverse complement strand
CTGCAATACCCCGTTATTCTGGCGGACTTGCTGCCTGATGATTCGGCGGATGTGATCGATCAAAAAATCCAAATTGTCGGTACATTTCTAGATATCCTCGTAGCTCGTCGCATCTGGAACTTCCGTCTCATTGCCTATTCGACCATGCAGTACGCGATGTTCCTCGTGATGCGCGATATCCGGCGAAAGAGTCCATCAGAATTGGCAGACATCCTGCACTCCCGCCTCGAAACTGAGAAAGAAACGTTCCGCAGTAACGACCGGTTTCACCTAAGCAAGATGAATCGCAACGTAACGGCGGAACTACTGGCTCGAATTACTGACTATATCGAGCGACAATCCGGTCTCCCATCGCATTTCGAGGAATACGTGGGCGGTTCTGGCAAGAAACGCTTTGAGGTTGAGCACATCTGGGCCGCTAAACCAGAGCGACACACCGACGAATTTCCGACCGAAGCCGACTTCTACGAGTATCGAAATCGCATCGGTGGACTCTTGCTGTTACCCAAGAGCTTCAATGCAAGTTACGGCGCTTTGCCCTACGAAGAAAAACTAGAGCATTACAACAGCCAAAATCTCCTCGCCCGTACATTGCACCCGCAATGTTATGATCGGAACCCGGGCTTCCTGGCGTTTCGTGAGCGCAGTGGTCTCCAATTTCATCCGCACCCGCAATTCCGGCGTGCGGATCTGGACGAACGCCAAGCGCTTTACACCCAGATTGCAGAACGCATTTGGGATCCTGAACTCCTCTTAAAAGAAGTGCGCTGACGTTGTTTGACGCGTTCGCGCGTTATGTCCGCGCTTTCATTTCAGCGGAAGCTCTTGCTGCGCCCTTAACTGCTGAGCTAATCTTGGAACATCGTGAAGGTACGCAACATTAATGTTATTCTCGTTGAGAAGTTCCTTAGCTTCGTCTGCGCCTTTTGCAGCTTGTCCTTCACGTTTGTATAGGATGGCTGTCAGGTCACGATCGACATGGTTTCGGGCGGCAATATCCACCCACCGGCAACTCAACCCAGCGGCTTGATTGAAACTCTCATCTGCGTTGGGCAGCAAGACAACGTGATGAAATAGATGCTCGCGACGCTTATTACCATTGCGATCAATCATCGCAAGATCGATCACATTCTTGTGGCTAATGCCTCTAACTTCATAATGCCGATGAAATGTCTTGCGATGCAGAGTTCCGTATCCTTGACGAAAACACTTAACGAGAGCAACGCTCGCCTCCTTCTTCAGTCCGCCGAGAGGGTCTCGCGGAGTCGCCAAGCGACGTGAAGTTGGTTCCGCAGGAGCAACCCATTGCTTGAAAAGCAAATCAACTTCTTGCTCTACATCGTTTGTTAATACTGCGCGCGGCAAATTAACTCGAATAATGCCGGAGCTTGATTCACGAAGTGTTTCAAACAGCTTCGCCACAAGCGCACCGTTTACATTCGCATTCTCGAACTGTTGCTTCTGATTCCATATAAAAGATTGGAATCGGTCGACGATCTCTTTTCTAATGCGAACGTCATTGCGCGATTTGACAGTAGGATCATCTATGAACCTACAAAACATTCGCGGAGGGTCGTCCGTTACAGCGACGACGCCGACGTTAGAGGCCTCGTCAGCCAATTCGTTCAGCATATACCGGACGACTGTGTATTGAAGCTCTGTTGCGAACATTAGATCATCTGAGGTGGGGGTTGGTACCGTTCGTCGAACTGTTTTACCAAAGCTTTGGTGCGTTGTTCCAGAAAATTCGCAATACCCTGCATGTCATCCACCGAAACCCCCCATCGAGGAGGATATATGGTCAGTAAGATTTCCTCAATTTGCGCCCTAGTCAAAACCCGAAGTTTGTCGATAAAGCCGCCCAGAGCGGCCCCGTCAGCGTAAGGCGCCCCTGTGAAAGGGTTTGCTCCCGGCAACACCGGCGGCGCGATCGCAGGAAGCATTGAAATAGTCCAATTACCGTTTCCTCCGAGTGCAAACCCATAATCGTAGGCGCCGAATTGGCGCGTTTTTTCCGGACCGACATAGATCAGCAGTTGGCGTCCATCCTGACGGTTCATTAACTGTTCAAAAGCAACGATGTGATGTAGTGCCGCAGCGTTCGCGCAATTTTCGATATCGGTGACTGGTGCCACTTCGGGATTTTCGAATCGAATCATGCCACACCGGACGCCGGCAGAGAAGCTATTCGGAATTTGGCCGCTTTGGCGCGGACCTCGCAGCAGTCGCTCGTCGATCAGAACGCGCACCGCTCGGTTGACGGGCAAATCGAAATGCTCGGCAAACTGGCAGCAGATGAACTCGTTCGCTAAGACAAGCTCTCCCTGCGAGTTTTCCGGGAACTTGACCAAGGCAAATCTGCCATCGGAAAGGCGAAAAACTTGTGCCTGCGAGCCGCCACCTGGCGCTGGTTCGCGCCATTCCACTGCTTCAATGACCGGGATTTCGCCGTTCATCTCAAACAGAGTGAAAAATATATTGTTCAGCTTTCAGCGTCGCACCTGCTTGCTGAGAGGTTATCAATCGGGCTTTCATAGGGGAAACAACTGGGCAACGGGGACGATGCCTGTCGAGTTGAAAAACGGCAAGCCTGATGTCTTTCTCGCTACCGCTTGAAATGGGGCTTGAATCCCCGGAAAAGAAACGGGCGGGACATTGTGCTCATTCGCGCGCCCGCGCTCATGCCACTTACCCTAGCTGCGTTCCCGCCTATCCGCCGAATTCCCAGCCCGGCTTCGGATGAAAGACGTTTGCCCTTTCGTCCGCAAAATTTCCCGCCCCATAGAAAACTGCCCACGAAACTGTCGGAACACGCTTAGTTTCCGACCGATTATCAAATTTGAAGGTGGGGGGAGAGTCATCGTTGCTGACAGCAAGTGTCATAAAGTGTCAAATGCTCACGTCCTTTCACGTGATTTTGCGAAAGCTCGCGAGCGTAAACTAAACAAGCGATCCTCCCTGGGAAATGCGAGGGTACCGGCGGAGGGGTTCGAACCCACACACTCTTGCGAGTACTGGATTTTGAGTCCAGCGCGTCTGCCAGTTCCGCCACGCCGGCTACCTAGGTAAAATAGCTTTTTCTTCCGGTTTTTCTTGTCTTTGTGCTACTTTTTGTTCTACTTTGATGGGATGCAAGCCCTTGAAACCGCAAGCAAGCCGCAAATTGTCGATCCGCTTCCCAAGGGCGAACTCCGAGTAAAACATCGCTACCGCTTTACCATCGTCAAAGACTCCCGCAATCGAAAAGTGCGCGGCCTCTGGAAGCGCGGCGAGAAACTCTACATGCAGACGCGGGTGTCCGGCGAGAGGTCGGCGCGCAGGATCCCGCTCAAGTCCACTACTCTGGAAGCGGCTCGTGCCGAGATGGCCGAGGTCAAAAAGCAGAAGCGGGGGGAGGGGCTGCCGGACACGGGCCTCCGCCCATTATTCGGGGATTACGCCCGGAAATACCTGGAGTTTCAGAGGACGGCTCGTGACAGCGGCAAGAAGCCCCGGACGATCGCGCGGGAAGGGCATTCATTGGTCCACTGGCTAGCTGCGATTGGCAATGTCCGTTTAGACAAGATCACGAAGCCAATGATCACCGGCTTCATCAAGTCACGGCTCCAAGCGGGAATGAAGCCTCGCACGGTGAACATCGACGTGTTTGTTCTGCGGAGCGTTTTGAAAGAAGCTAAGGACGACGGACTGATCACTCATCTTCCGACCGAAGGCATCCGGCCGAGGAACGTGAAGTCTCCCGTGCGGTCATTGCTTTCGCCGGCAGCGTTTGAGGACCTCTGCAAAGCCGCGGCCGGTTGTGGCAAGAACAGCGTCCAGCTGCTCGATTATTTGCGGCTCCTAGCCTACAGCGGCGCACGACGGGATGAAGCGCTGGCCCTAAAATGGGAGGACGTAAATTTTGAGCGAAAATTCCTTTGCATCGGTGCCGATGGACTGGCCAAGAACAGCAAGGCCCGGCATGTCGACTTTAACTCACACTTAGAAGCGCAACTAAGAGAAATGGGCGCGCGGAGAGCGCCAGACAGCCAATGGATTTTCCCGAGCCCGCAGCGAGGGCTGATCGACACGCCAGCGAGAACCTTTCGAGAATCCTTCATAGTCGCTCGGAAGAACGCTAAATTGGAGTGGGTGGGATTTCACGATTTGCGGCACTATTTCGCCAGCATGGCCGTCATGTCTGGAATCGATTTCAAAACGATCGCTGAGTGGCTGGGACACCAGGACGGCGGGATGCTGGTGGGGAAGGTTTATGGCCATCTCCTTCCGGAACACAAACAGCGTATGGCTGAGCGATTCGTGTTTGAACCGATGATCCTCGGAAGCGCAAACACCGGAACCTGCCGAGCAACGGCCGCCTAGATCAAGCGGCAGCGAGTCGAGCACCGGCCACTGCGTTATTGATCACGCCGTCGCTCCAGAAATCGCGAACGTGCTGTGCGCGTGTAAGGGATCTTTGCCCTCGGAGATAATCAGTAAGCGTCTTGAAATCTACAGGTTTACCGCTGCGGGCGACTTGAATTGCCGCGTCCAATAGAAGCTCGAAGGAAAGATCCAGGGGAGGGGTTCTGAGAGACGTTTCGTGGAGCTCCTCGTTAGATGCGCCGGTTCCCTCGGGTTGCGAGCTAAAATCCGGGTCAAGAGCGAAGGCAGGCGCGCCTTGTTGATCGGTTTCCAGCCTTAACCCTGGATGTTCCTCACGTTCGATCTGGTGCCGGTCGATCTGTGTGGTGGATCTCCCGTGTTTATGAGCAAGCCGCAATGCCGCGGATACGAGGGAATCGTAACGGCGGTATAACGTCGATTTCGAAATCCCGAGGACCATGCTGAGATTTCGGTGGTCGATCTTGATGGCATGGAGCCTGTGATATCGGGCCAATTGCAGAGCTGCCTGCATGACGTCTATCGTCGCAATGCTCACGTCGGCCATTCGTTTCACCCACCGGAATGGTAAAGAGGTTGGGGGCCGAAAGAGCGCGGTCAACAAGCGCCGCTGGGTGCGATAATACGCCCTTTCCTTGATCTCGTGTGCTGGGAGGGTGACGCAGTGATATTTATCCGGGTAGTGCACGGGTGGATTCAATAGATCGTCTCGAGTCAGGGCATGCCGCACCAGTGCTGCCCGGTCGGCGAGATCGAAAAGAACGCTAAGATAGTCCTTAGGTGGAGCGACGAAAATCTCGCGCCAATGGATCTCACGCGAGAGTGATGGTCGTCCGTCGGCGCTCTTCGTTTCGAATTGGTCAACCACCCGCGGTTCCCAAAAGGTCGGTCGACGGTATCCCTTAATCTGTAACTTGCCCGCGACCGTCCGAATAGTCTCGGGTGACGCATCCTCGATAACCCACCCCGGGCGTCCTTTCTTCCCCTTAACCAGTTTCGCCGATGGAATCAGGCCAGCACGGATGTGGCGCCGAAGATGGCCAGGCGTGCACTTTAGAGCAGACGCGTAAAGGGAAATACTTTTGTGCATGGCCTGGGAATCGTTCGCTGAAGGTATGACAATTAATGAAATATCGGCAAACAAAAACGCTGTCGGCAACCTCGTCGCGTTGGATCAATGGCGAGACCAGCTCGGTAAAACGGCGGCTACCATTTGGCGTTGGCGCAGACGCGGTTGGCTCGATGTCGTCAATATCGCGGGGAGACTGTATCTGGACCGAGCTGCTATTGCTCGATTCGAAGCGGCTGCAGCTGCCGGAAAGTTCGCGCAAGTTCACAGGACGCCAGCGGGGAGGGAAAGAGAGAAACGATCGTGAGGACGAGGGATCACCCGTTGTGGCAGCGCGCCGACCATTTGCGGATGGGGTGAGCAGCTAGAGCCGACATGAAAGCTTCGCAACTAAAAGAGAATGTCGCTCGGCCTGCGGCATCACGCGGGAATTCGATCGAATCAGCGAAACTCCGGCATGTCAGAGTTTTCCCTGTCTGGCGAATTAAACCTTCTCCTGAAAACGATAAACTCTATCGGCCTATCGACCCGGACGACCCGGAGTTGATCGCGCTAACCGAGAGCGTCAAAACCTACGGGTTGAAAGAACCTCTTGTGATCACCCTGGACAGGTTCATCCTGAGCGGCCATCGGCGTTACGCAGCGGCTAGGCTTGCCGGACTGGAAGAAATTCCGTGCGTAGTCGAGAAGATCCATCGACGGGATTCGGAATTTCTTCCGCTCCTTCGCGAATTCAATCGGCAGCGAGTAAAAAGCTTCGATGAAAAGTTGCGCGAAGAGATCGTCTCTGCCGACCCCGAAGAAGCCTATCAATCCCTCATCGAACACCGGAAGGCGAAAGCCGCAGTCCCGATGCGATCGATCGAAATCGTCGGGACGAAAACACGCTGCAACATTTCACCGGCAAAGCTGCCGTTCCTTACGGCCATTTTGAAGATTATGATGGACTGGCAGAAATATTGGCCACTATCTGACCGACGCATTCATTATGCCCTGCTCAACGTCCTTCCACTCAAGCACGCGAAAAAACCGGACTCAGTTTATCGCAACGACAAGGCGTCCTACAACGCGCTGACGGAACTGCTCACCCGCGGGCGCCTAGCAGGGACCATCCCGATGGAGGCGATCAGCGACGAGACGCGACCAGTTTGTATCTTTGATGTCTTTGCGGAGCCGGGGCCGTTCATCCGCCGCGAGATCAATGGCTTTCTGAAAGGTTACTGGCGGGATCTGCAGCAGTCGCAGCCGTGTCATATCGAGATCGTCGGGGAAAAAAATACCATCGGCGGACTCATCAGACCGGTCGCGGAAAAATACTGCATCCCGATGACCACTGGTCGGGGCTACTGCTCACTACGCCCGCGTTACGACATGCAGCAACGATTTCGCAAAAGCGGAAAGGAAAAACTGATCGGAGGCACGCATCCAACCGAAGTGCTGGTCCGCGCGCTCGGGCCATCCTTGACCACGTCCGGTATCATCAGTGCGCTGCAAGATCCAAACCTCAGCTTGTATAACGCTAACGGCTTTCTTGTTGGCAGTAACGAAAATTGGAAGGACAACCAGCGGTCGGACATTGAAAACACGGGCGCGGCGCCGACTGATGACAGAGAAGCTGCGATCCTTGCCGTTCTGCAACCCGGGAACTATACGGCGGTCGTCAGAGGGAAGAACAATACAACGGGGATCGCGCTGGTGGAGTTCTACGGGTTGTAATTCAACGCCGGGACAGCAATGCGCGGTAAAGATCTGATAATCCGCCAGCGAACCATCGCGCGGATGTGTGTAGCGTCCGGCCGGTTTTAAGACGGTCCCGCAGGCGCGGGATAAACCGCCGCTCCTTGTTGTGCGCTGTCAGTCCGCGCATCCTATGCGGCTTCCAATTCGCGGACGCGCCGCCGCTTTTGTTTATCGATCGAATTTTCGCTTCGCTTCCGTCGCCCTGGCCTTCATCATCGCTGCGGTTCCAGTGCAGTCGCGTAACTTTTTTTCAGAACTGAAGCGACGCAATGTTTACAAGGTTGCCGTCGCCTACGCCGTCGTGGCGTGGCTCATGGTCCAGATCGCGACGCAGGTCTTTCCATTCTTCGAGGTTCCGAACTGGGCCGTGCGACTCGTGGTCCTGCTCCTGGCGCTGGGCTTTCCAGTGGCGCTCGCCCTGGCGTGGGCGTTCGAGATCACACCCGAAGGGATCAAGCGCGCGGACGAAGTTTTAGCCAATGAATCAATCCGGCACCACACCGGCCGCAAGCTGGTCGCGCTGACGGTGCTGGTTGGGCTCATCGCCGCGGCGCTCTTTGCCTGGCCATTTCTCCGGAGCAAAGTCGCCCTCACTTCGGTGAATCCTTCCTCGGCCGCGACGCTGGCCCTCACGGCTCCGGAGAAATCCATCGCGGTGCTTCCTTTCGAAAACCTGAGCGACGACAAGGCGAACGCTTACTTCGCCGATGGCGTGCAGGACGAAATTCTGACCTGCCTGGCGAAGATGGCGGAACTAAGAGTAATCAGCCGCAACTCCGTGTGGCAATATAAGACCGGGGCAGAACGCAATTTGCGCGAGATCGGGCAGCAGCTTTCGGTCACGCATTTACTCGAAGGCTCCGTTCAGCGTGCCGGTGGAAAAGTCCGGGTTACCGCGCGGCTGATCGATGTTCGCAACGACGCGCATCTCTGGGCCCAGACGTACGATCGTGACCTGGCGGATATCTTCGCCATTCAAAGCGAAATTGCGAAGGCCATCGCCGATCAACTCCAGGCGAAGATTTCGCCGAACGAGAAAAAGGCGATCGAACAACCGCCAACCTCCGATCTGACCGCTTTCGAGCTCTACAGCCGGGCGAAGACCATCCTCCTGACGAGAATCCAGAACGTCACCAACGAGCAAGACATGCGGCAGGCCGTCGAACTCCTTGATCAGGCCGTGAGACGCGACCCATCATTTTTCGATGCCTACTGCCAGCTCGTCCTGGCGCATGGATACATTTACGCCATCCTCGGCATCGATCATACTCCGGCCCGGCTCGCCCAGGCCGAAGCCGCTTTACGGGCCGCGAGCCGGCTGCGGCCGGACGCCGGCGAAACGCATCTGGCGCGTGCGCAATACCTGTATTACGGGCTGCACGAATACGCGGGTGCCCTGGCCGAACTGGAGAGCGCGAGGCGAGACTTGTCCCACGATGCCCGCATCTTCGAGTTGACCGGGTACATTTTGCGCCGCCGCGGCCAACTGGAGGAGGGATTGCGCTACATGGAACGCGCGATCGAGCTTGATCCACGCAATTTTTTTATTCTGCAACAAATCGCATTCACTTATACAAACTTGGGCCGTTTTAGCGACGCCATCGCCGCTTTCGATCGCGCCCTCGCCATTGTTCCCGATAACACCGATCTCCGGACGATCCGGGACCACGATGAATTCTGCTGGAAGGCGGATATTCGTCCGCTTCACCAGACGATTGATTCAATCCTGGCGCAAGGTCCCGCTGCGATTGCCCCGTCGGCGGATGCCTGGTTCTTTTGCGCAATGGTCGAGCGCGATCCGGCTTCGGCCGAGCGGGCTCTGGTCGCGCTCGGTGACAACATTTGCTGGGGCGAATCCGCCATCAATCTAAGCCGCAAATTTGGTGAAGGTATGCTGGCGCGCCTAACGAAGGATGACAGAAGAGCACGTGCTGCCTTTGACGCGGCGCGGGCAGAGCAGGAAAAAATTGTGCAGGCGCAGCCGGATTACGGGCCGGCGCTGTGCGTTCTGAGCATGATCGACGCCGCCCTGGGGCGCAAAGAGGAAGCGTTGCAAAAAGGCCGTCGCGCGATCGGCCTTCTTCCTGTGGAAAAGGACACCATCAATGGCAGCCGCATGATCGAATATTTCGCGATCACCGCGGCGTGGGCAGGCGAGAACGACCTTGCGCTGGAGCAACTGCAGCGCGGGCTGCGCGCTCCCGCTGCCTCGATCGCCCTGAGCTACGGCGTTTTAAAGTTGCATCCCTTCTGGGACCCGCTCCGCGGCGATCCGCGCTTCGAAAAAATCGTCGCCGATCTTGCGCCGAAGTAGGTCCATCTTGTAGGCGAGGGTTTGGCCGGGCTGAGAACCGGGCCGCACTCGTTGAAACCATGTCGGGTCTGGACTTAAGTTGGGAACTCTGAGGCGATTCTTTTTTATTCTCGTCTTGTTCGTTCTCGCTGGCGCGACGGGCGTTTACGTCGATTGGATTTGGAAACGGCCGCTGTCCCCGCGGGGTGGCCGCTACTTCTTTGATCCGCTGGAACTGGCGGTGCCTTCGTTTCGGCAGGGCGATGAAAAGTGGAGTGACGATGCGCTGGGCGGTGTGCCGGAAAATGGGACGCTCGGCAGCGCCGGTTGCGCGGTCGCTTCTGCGGCCATGATCTTTCAGTTCTACGGCATCGAGGTCGATCCCCAGCAATTGAACTGGTTCCTCACCGCCACCGACGGCTACACCGAGCAAGGCTGGCTATACTGGGACCGCGCCGCGTGGTGGGCGCCGGAGCGGGTCCGGCACGTCTACGAAGATTTGCCGTCGTACGACCTGATCGATTCGAATCTATCGCAGGGCAACCCGGTGATCGTGCGGATCCGGTTGGGAAACGGCGTCACGCATTTTGTTGTCATCGCTGGCAAGGAGGGATTCGATTATCTGATTCGCGACCCCGGTGCCGGCGCGAGCAAAGGTCTCTACCCGTTGCGCGAGCTCGGCAGCGACATCGAGGCGCTTCGCTTTTACGAGCGGGTGACGCCAAGCGATTCGCGGGTGGCGACTGGGAACTGAACCAGATGAATTATCCGTCCTGGTCGCGTGTCGGGTGGTTAGCTCGCAGATGCCCGCTGCTGAGGCTTGGTCCAATGGCATAACGCCGCATTGTCGTGAATGGCGGGCACCGCAGCGCGGCGGCCTGTCCAGTTTATGGACACCGATCTCTGACCTCTGATCTCCGTCAAACCCGGCGGCACAGCGCCGTGCCTGTAGTCTGGCCTACAGCTTGCCCATCACCAGCAGGATGATCAGGATGACGAGGAGCAGTCCACCGGGGCCGTAATACATGCCGCCGCCGCCGTAAAAACCGCCACCGAGGGCGAGGATCAAAAGAATGATCAGGATGATTCCGAGAGTGCTGATTGCGAGTGTGCGACGAGCTAGCTTCATGCACGGTGATTCTCAGAAACAAGGCACCGTGTCAATCCAATCCGCGAAGCTGGACTCATTGGGTCCTGGGCTGCGTCTCCGTCACGGCGCGGGTGAGCTACTGACTGGAGAGCTCGCGTTTGTCGGGCCCTGCTCTTTGATCCATCGCTCGACGCGCTCCTGAAGCAGGTCGAGCGGCATGGCGCCGCCATCGAGCACGACGTCGTGGAATTTCTTGATCTCGAACTTCGGGCCGAGCTGGGCCCTGGCTTCATCGCGTAGTTTGCGAATCATGAGCTGGCCCATTTTGTAGGCGAGGGCCTGGCCGGGCCAGGCGATGTAGCGGTCGGTCTCGGTCTGGGCCAGGGCGTCGTTCACGTCGTTGGCGTGCATGAAGTCGATGACTTTTTCGCGGGTCCAGTTCTTGTCGTGAATGCCGGTATCGACGACGAGGCGAACGGCGCGAAAGAGCTCGGAGTTTAGCCGCCCGTAGTCGGAGATGGGATCCTTGTAGAAGCCGATCTCCTTGCCGAGTTCCTCTGAATAAAGCGCCCAGCCTTCGGCGTAGGCGGAGTAACCGCCGCGGAGGCGGAACTTCGGAATGCCCTGCAACGTCTGGGCGATGCTGATCTGCATGTGGTGCCCAGGAACGCCTTCGTGATAAGCGACCGCTTCGTCGAGGACCAGGGTGCGCTTGGTCGGATCAGCGACAGCGACGACCACACGCCCCGGCCGCTTCCCGTCCGGCGTGCCCGCGACGTAATGCGTCGCCTCGGCCTTCGCGAAGTCGGGGATCGGCTCGACGGTTACCGGTGACTTCGGGAGCAGGCCGAATAACTCGGGCAACTTCGGCTGCATTTGGTCGATGTATTTTTTAAAATCATCCACGATCTGCTGCTCACTTTGCGGCTTCCACTTCGGGTCGTTGTTGATCGCTTCGCGGAAGCTGGCGAGATCCTTCTTACCCTGGGCCAGCGCGAGCTCGGTCATCTCCGCCGTGATGCGTTCCACTTCCTTGAGGCCGATCTGATGCACCTCCTCGGGCGTGACGTTCATCGTCGTCATCGCCTTCACCGCTTCGGCGTAGCGGCGTTTGCCGTCGGGCAGCGTTTCGATCGAGAGCTCAACGCGACCTTTCGGATCGTACTCGGTGCGGAGGAATTCGGCGAACTTCTTGTAAGCGGGTACGACGTCGTCGTTGATCGCCTTCGTCAGTTCGTCGGTCAGCCGTTTCTTGTCTTCGTCGGAGAACTCTTTCGGGAACTTCTTCGTGGGGAGAAGGAACGGGTTTGCTTCGACGATCCCGTCGCATTGGCCGGGCAGTTTTTCGAGGACGAGCTTCGGCGGCATGAGCCCATCCTTCATGCCTTGGCGCAGGACGTCGGTGGTCTGTGCGAGCAGGCGCGGGACTTGATGGAGCCGGGAAATGTAATCCTGGTAATGCTGCACGGAATCGAGAGGCACGCTGAGCGGCAAATCGGCGAGCCGAGTATGGACGCCGTTCTGCTGGTTCACCGGCATCTCGTAGTTTTTCAGGTCGTAGTTGATGTCTTCTCGCTCCAGCTGTCGCTCGAGGAGTCGATGGCTCAGCAGGTCCGTGTCGCCCATTCCCTCGGTGGGGATCGCTTTCAGCCGCTTCAGAAAAGCGTCGGCTTCCGCATGCTGGCGCGCGATCTCCGCGAGCGAAACCTGGCTGAGCAGCGAGTTGTAGCGGTAGTCGCCGAAAGACGTCGCCCGCTCCGGCGAGTTTTTGAGCCCGGTCTCATAGAACTCGTCGAACAATTTATTTTGCTCCGCCACGCGATCGGCGACGGACGCAATTTCTCCAAACGCTGAAGACGCCAGGACCAGCATCAAACCGCAAAGAACCTTTCCCATGCGGGAAAATAGCAGAACGTCTCTGTGGCGCATCGACGAAAGCTCTAAACTCCAAGCACCAAGCTCCAGGGAAGCTTCAAATTTCAAACTCCAAAGGGCGACCGAGCGCCGCGGCAACGGCGGCACTTGCTCCGGCGACTTCGGCGCTCCCAATTTTCTTGGCGCCACGAACAGTGTCGCGGCCACCACGATCACCGGCGAAAGGAGTTCGTCGCTTTGCCTTAGCCGCCGAACCGCGCTCGATCGAAGGGGGATTCAGGCTGCGAAGTCGAACCGCGTGCCGTTGCCAAGGCGGATCGCCTTTTCGTAGACCGCAACCGCTGCGACGGCGTCTTCGATCGCGACGCCGGTGCTGTCGAAGACAAAGATTTCGTCGTCGGAGGTGCGGCCCGGCTTGTGGCCCGCGACGATTTCAGACAACTCGGCGTAAACATCTTCCTTTCGCATCAAACCCTGGTCGATCGCGTGGTGCGTGTCGCCGATGGAGCAGGATTGCTCGAGGCTATCGGCCACGACTTTCGCGGAGGCCATCAGCGCCGGATCGATCTCTTGTTTGTGAGTGTCATCCGCGCCAACCGCGGCGATGAATGTTCCCGGAACGATCTCTTCTTTGCGGACGAAGAACTTGTTTGCGGTGGTGCGCGTAACGCAGACGCCGCTCTTCTCAAGCGTCGGCCCGAGATCGCGGACCGGTTCGATTTCGAGTTGAAGCTCGTCGCTCAGGTTCGTCGCGAAGTTTTGAGCGGCGGCCG
>JALYIN010000059.1 GCA_030775765.1 Verrucomicrobiota bacterium | reverse complement strand
AGCGCGCTCGGGTTCATCACCGATCTCGGCTACGCGACAAAGATGGTGGTCGAGCGGTTAAGGAAAGTGCACACGCTCGTGATCGAAACCAACCATGACGAAAAGATGTTGCAGGCCGATCCGCATCGGCCGTGGCCGGTAAAACAGCGGATCCAATCACGCCACGGGCATTTGTCGAACACAGCCGCGGCGACGGTGATCGAGCAACTCCTGGGCGGGAAACTGGAGCGCGTGGTGCTGGGGCATCTGAGTCGGGATTGCAATACGCCGGAACTGGCGGCGGGCGCGATCCGCGCCATGCTCGCGCAACGTGGGCGGAGCGAAATCGAAGTCCATTGCGCGGCCCAGAGCCAGATCAGTCTTCGGTTTACCATCGGCCAGACGGCGGGGCGCGCGTTTCAACCGACGTTCGACAGCATCTTTTTCCAGACGACGGCCGCGCCCGATCGCGCGATCCGCGCAGCATGAGTCACTCCTCGTCGCCCACCACGAGATGAATCACGCCGGCGGGATCTGAAATCCAGAAGCCGTCGAAATCTTCCCGGAGCTGTTCCACTTCATCCCGGCGTGGGACGCCGTTGATCTTCAAATACGACGAGGCCGCTTCGGTGTCGTTAGTTTCCAGCTCGAGCCAGATATCGGGATGGCTCAGGTTCGGCACCCGGTCGAGCCAGAGCCGGTTCGGGCCGAACTGGAAAATGCAGCCTTCCGCTTCCTCCTCAATGAGCGGCAATCCCAGGGTATCGCGATAAAAACGCACCGTCTGCTCGTAGGTGTGGCTCGGACATTTGATCGCGATATTCGCGCCGCCGGAAAATTGCGGCCCGTGGACGTTGGCAACCATGCGGCACTATAGCTTGCCGAGGATTTTTCGCGCGAGCGTCTTTGCTTTTTCCGTCGCGCTTTTCTCGTCGTCGATGCCGCTTATCCCGACGGTGATGAACGCGCTTTGTTTCGCGAAGTAAAGCAGAGGCGCGTTCCCGGGCCCTTTGTCCGGGCCTTCATTTACCAGCGCGGTCACCGAGGCCTCCGCATGACCGTCAACCTCCGACGGAACCTTCGCCACCCGGCTCGGTCATCGCCACCGGGTCCAGCGCGCGCTCGAGCTCCTCCGGCGGCAACACTTTTTTCTCGAGGCAGATCTCGCGCACGGTCTTGCCCGTCTTCGCGCTCTCCTTCGCGATCTCCGCGGCGCGATCGTAGCCGATCTTCGGCGCCAAACTCGTGACCATCGCCATCGAGAGTTCCACCAACTCGCGGCAACGTTCCTCGTTCGCTTCGATCCCGATCACGCACTTCTCGCAAAACGCGTCGCAGGCGTTGCCGAGAAGCCGAATGCTCTCGAGAAGGTTGTGCGCCATCACCGGCATCATCACGTTCAACTCGAAGTTGCCGTTCGCGCCCGACCAGGTGACGCAGGCGTCGTTCCCGATCACCTGCGCGCAAACCATCATGAGCGCTTCGCACATGACGGGGTTCACTTTGCCGGGCATGATCGAGCTGCCGGGTTGAGTTGACGGCAACCGGATCTCGCCGATGCCGCACCGCGGGCCGCTGCCGAGCCAGCGAATGTCGTTCGCGATCTTGAACAAGCTGACCGCGATCGTTTTCAGATGGCCGCTGGCTTCCACGACGCCGTCCTTCGCGCCCTGCGCTTCAAAATGGTTTTCCGCTTCGCGAAACTTAATCCCGGTCCGCTGCTCCAGGTGCCGCATCACTTTGCCCGGAAAGTCCAGGTGCCGGTTTAGTCCGGTGCCGACCGCCGTCCCGCCGAGCGGCAACTCCGATAAAACCTCAACTGCGCGCCGCACCCGTTCGCGCGCGTAAAAAACCTGGCGCGCATAGCCGCCAAATTCCTGGCCGAGCCGGACCGGCGTGGCGTCCATCAAATGGGTCCGGCCGATCTTGATGATGTCCCAGAACTCTTTCGCTTTCGCCTCCAGCGCGCCGTGCAGTTTCTCCAGCGCCGGATCGAGGCAGTGTTGCAACTGTTCCGCTGCGCTGACGTGGATCGCGGACGGGATCACGTCGTTGCTCGATTGCCCCATGTTGACGTGATCGTTCGGGTGGACCGGATCTTTCGCGCCGATCGGTTTGCCCGCGAGCTGGCAGGAACGGTTCGCGATCACCTCGTTCGCGTTCGTGTTCGTGCTCGTGCCGGAACCGGTCTGGAAAATGTCGAGAGGAAAGTGGTCGTCGAGTTTTCCTTCCACGACTTCCTCCGCCGCCTGGACGATGAACGCGCTCCGGTGGGAATCGAGCAGGCCGAGATCGGCGTTCGCCTGGGCCGCGGCCCATTTGATCAGTCCGAGCGCGCGAATGAACGGTCGGGGAAAACGCTGGCCGCTGATCGGAAAATTCAGGACCGCGCGCTGGGTCGAAGCGCCGTAGAGCGCGGACTCAGGGACGGCCATTTCGCCCATCGAGTCCTTTTCCACTCGAGTGGCTCCGGCCTTCATGCCGAATGATGATTGGTGGTGGAGAGAACCGCGGCGGGGCGGAGCGGACGGTGACGGCCATTCCGGCGATTCACCTTGTGGAAGACGGTGACAAACATCGGCGGAATATTTTGGAGGACGTACTGGGATTCGGCGCGATCGAAGAGCGTGGCATGTTGCCGGAGCTCGTTCGTGACCTGGTAGATAATGAAACTGCCGCCATCGGCCAAGGCTTCATAGGTTTTCTCGAGCAGCGCCCGCTTCTTTTTGATTTCGAGAATGCTGAAGGGGATTCCGGAAAGAATGTAATCGCACTTCGGAATGCCGCGCCGTTTTAGTTCTTCCGGAAGCCGGGCCGCATCGCCGTTGACGACGTGCACCCGCGGATCGTCGGAGAACTGCCGCTGCAAGTCCCGTGAAAAAGCAGCGTCCAATTCGAACAGGAGCAACTGCGAATCCGCGGACATCCGCCGCGCGATCTCGCGCGAGTGGACGCCTTCACCCGGGCCGTACTCGGCAATCACGCGCGACCCGCTGAAATCCATCTTGCGCACGACTTTTTTCACCAGCGCCTTGGAGCTGGGGATGATGGAAGCGACCTGAAACGGACGTTGAAGAAATCGCTTGAAGAACAGGGCGCTCATCGAAAAGGGGAAACAGTCAACCGCCGCCTACCCCTTGTCCAGTCGCGATGTGAGTGAGTCGGACCGCCCCGCGCGACGCCGTTTCCCCTCGGTCATGCGCGGGCCCGGGTGCCTTTCCCTTAGACCCAAATAGGAAAAAACCTGAATGAGACGTTGACATTGGCTATAAATTTTATAATCCTCTCCCAGACGAAAAAGGCTTGCCCATCGACGCGCAAGTTGCTGTTTTTCTCCAATGCATAACCTGTTAACGGTCAAAGAAACGGCCAAATACCTCCGGATACCGTTGCCGACCGTCTACTACCTGGTGCAGCGCGGACAGCTTCCCGCCATCCAAATCGGCGGCCGTTGGCGCATCAAAAAGGCGTCGCTCGACAAGGACATTTTGAAGGAAGACAAGTCCGGCCAGCCGACCGTGCTGGTCGTGGACGACGACGAAAGCCTCCAGAGCCTGTTCAAGATTTTCCTCAAAAAAATCGGGTTCAGCCGCGTGGTCGTCGGCACCGTGAAGGAAGCCCTGGTCGCGTTGGAAAAGCAGAAGTTCGACCTGCTCTTTCTCGATTTGAAATTGCCGGACGGCCCGGCGGATGACGTTTACGAGGCAGCCAAGGAAGCCGATCCGGATTTGCCAATCGTCGTCATCACCGGTTATCCCGACAGCGAAATGCTCGATCGTATTCTGGCGCGCGGTCCAGTCACCGTTTTGAAGAAACCCCTCAAGGTGGAGCAGCTTCAGCAGACCGTCCGCATTCTCGGACACAAAGACGCCGCGAAGCTCGCGGCCTGATCGCGCGCGGCGCGATCAACTTGCATTCGGTTTCCCGCCGCTCATAATCCCACCTCGCGAATCGCGCGGTTAGCTCAGGGGTAGAGCACTACCTTGACACGGTAGGGGTCAGAGGTTCGAAACCTCTACCGCGCACCATCTTCCTCCTTCGATGAGAAGGATTTATGCAATTTCGTCGAATCGCGAATATCCGATTGTAACACTTTGCTGTAACACTTTTTTAAAGCCGAGCCTCGGCGATCTCTAGGCGGCGGCGTTATGCGCGCAGCGTAACTGCTTGTCAAAGGCAAGGCCGTCGATGATTTCGCAATCGCGAACCACCGTGACACGGAAAAGAGAACTGCTTTTCGCGTGAACCGATAACGACCTCTTCTCCGCGCGCAGCGAGCACGGTCAAGGTGGAGCGCAGCGGAGCGAGCAATACCTTGACGGCGCACAGCAAGCGATACAATCGAAGGTCGGTTCAAGCTGATCAGTAAAGATCAATTAAACGCTGATTAGCGCGGAAAAAATTCGGATACATCGACAGCGGTTGATCGCGCACCGATGTGGCTGCGCAGCAGCGACATCATGACTCCGGGAACCCGCCCGCAAAGTCTCCGGGCGCACGTAGGCATGCGCGCACCGAGAAAGCCCGGAGTCTTCGCGTTGGCGGAC
>JALYIN010000058.1 GCA_030775765.1 Verrucomicrobiota bacterium | reverse complement strand
TATTTAAACCAGGTCCGACTTCTACTTTCAAAGCCACACCGCCGCCCGCGAATTTCTCTCCGGGCACGGCGTCGGCCGTAACTTTTTTCATTCCCGCGGAAACCACGATCGCGTAATGGGCGCCTTTCGTCGCGACACTCTTCGAGTTCAACTGCACAACGTAATTGCCGGGCTTGAGACTTGTGGTGGCGAACATGCCCTTTGCATTCGTCATGCCCTTGTAAGCAGCTTTGCCGCTGGCGTCAGAAACGGTCACGTTGAGCGCGGGAACCGCGCCGTAAGCCAGGCTGACGCCTAGGAAAAGGAGAGCTATTCCAACACCGCGAATAAGAGTCTTCATGTGGGCAATTTAGCAAAACCAGTGGATGAGCCAAGACCAAAAGCAGCTAAAACGTATTTTTGCTCGGAATGGCGGCAAGGCTTATTAAAGGCTACGCCCGCTTCGCGCGAGTTCGTCGGAAGAGGACGTGACGAGGGCATTAGCATCTGCTCAGCTGTTCAAGAAAGCTAAACCCAATCAATCCCGAGATTGCCAGCCGGTATCCCTCGCCTTACGGGCGGCCCATATGACCTACTGCCTGGCTCATCGGCACGCGGAAACCTTCCTGATGGGCGTCTTGAGCGTGGTCTTGCATTTTGCGTAAGCTATCTCCGTTGGCGTCGGAGTGATTCGCGCTGATTCCGGTCGAGACTTGCCCGGTGATGTTTAACCCCGCGCCAACTTCCACTCTCATGGCGACTCCGGCGCCAAGAAATTTCTCCCCGGGCACCGCGCCGGCTACGACCTTTTTCTGTCCCGAAGCAACGACGATGGCATACTGACCGCCTTTCACCGCGGAGTTCTTCGCGGTGAACTGCACGACGTAATTGCCAGGTTGAAGCTTAGGGGTGGCAAAAACGCCATCGTCTTTGGTGGCGCCCTTGAACGCCGTCTTGCCGGCGGCATCGGAAACCGTCACGTTCAAGAACGGAACGCCGGCACTCGCCCCCGACGCCGCAACTAAAAACAGACAGAAGCCGAGCTTGGGGAGCAGATTTTTCATCCGGCAAAGTAACCGCGCCCGTCCATTCGTAAAAAGGAAACCCGGTGCGCGTCGGGAAGGTTAACTCTTGGATTTCACCCAGGCGTTCACCAATTCCTCGAGGATATCCAATGGCACAGGTCCGTTGGTCAGGACCACTTCGTGGAACTCTCTCAGATCGAATTTCGCGCCGAGCTGCTTCTTCGCTTTCTCGCGCAACTCGAGAATCTTCAGCATCCCAATTTTGTAAGCCGTGGCCTGGCTCGGCATGACGATGTAGCGATTGATCGAATCGATGCAATCGGTCTCGGCATTCGGCGTGTTCTGCTTCAAATAATCGATCGCCTGCTGGCGCGTCCATTTTTTCGCGTGGATGCCCGTATCCACTACGAGCCGGGCGGCGCGCCAAAGCTCGAGCGAGAGCCGGCCGAAATCGGAATACGGATCCTGATACATCCCGATCTCTTTCGGTGTCAGCTCGCTGTAGAGGCCCCAGCCTTCGCTGTAGGCGGTGTAACGGCCACCGAACTTCCGGAATTTCGGGATACCCTTCAACTCCTGCGCGATCGCGATCTGCATGTGGTGCCCGGGAATTCCTTCATGATGCGCGAGCGACTCCAGCTCGTAGGTGGGGTTGTCCTTCATGTTCGCCAGGTTCACGTAAAACATGCCGGGCCGTGAACCGTCCGGCGCCGGCTGGTTGTAGAACGCCTTGCCCGCGGAACTTTCCCGGAATTTCTCTACGGCCTTCACGACGATGTCCGCTTTCGGCTTGGTGATGAAGAGTTCGTCGAGACGTTTCTTCATGTCGTCCACGATCTGTGTCGCCATCGCGAGATACTTCTTTTGGCCTTCCTCGGTCTGCGGCAGGTAGAACTGCGGGTCCTCACGCATGAACTTGAAGAAAGCCTGCAGGTCGCACTTGAACGCGACCTTCTCCATGATCTTGCCCATCTCGCCGTGAATGCGCGCCACTTCCTTCAAGCCGGTTTCGTGAATCTGGTCCGCGGTCAGTTTCGTCGTGGTCGTCCGGCGAAGCGCGGAGGCATAGAACGCCGCGCCGTCTGGAAATTTCCACACGCCCGCATCGTCCGTGGCTTTCTTTTCCAGCGCCTGCAGCGTCGCGACTAATTTGGCGTAGGCCGGCTTCACGGAATCGTTCAGCGCTTTCCGCGCGTCCGCGAGCAAACGATCGCGCACCGCCTGGTCCAGGCTCTTCAACGCCCCGACCTTCTTCGAGAAGTCTTCGAAGAGCGGGCTGGTCGGGCCCGTCTCGTCGAAGGGCTGGCCCTTGGTCACATTCGCGCAGGCTTCGAGCACGAGCGGGAAAACGAACTTGGGCGGGATGACGCCGTGCTCCTCGCGCGCCTTCAGGTTCACGATCAGCTGCTCGAACATCTTCGTTACGCCATTGAGCCGCGCGATGTAAGCCTGCGCGTCTTTCTCGCTGTCGATCTTGTGGATGTTGATCAGAAACGTCGGGGCCTCGGAGTGGACGCCGAACATCTGGTTCACCGGATAACTGTCGAGCCGGAACTGATAGGCCTCGACGTCCCGGGCGGTGTTGAACTCAAACAGCTCGATGC
>JALYIN010000057.1 GCA_030775765.1 Verrucomicrobiota bacterium | reverse complement strand
AGGACGAACAGCTTGCGGGTTGGATCGAGCGCTTCGGCGGAGCGGATAAGAAGCGTCCTTAGAATTAGAGGCTAGCCGGTGGCGGACGGAATCCGAATTCGGCCTGCAATTCCCCCCAGAGCCAGTCCACAAACCAATCTTTCTGGATCGATCCAGCCGCGGCATTGGCGAGCGCTTCGGCTTTATCGACGCTCCCATTCAGGCAGTAGAGGTAGATAAGCAGGTAGAAGTCGTTGACGTTCGAGAAGCCGCGATCCTTCTCCGCTTCGAGCAATCGAATAGCTGTGCCGAAATCCCGGCGAGCCAGCGCGCCCGCCACGAGATCGTGTGAGGCATCAGGCGACAAAGAATGGGAGCGGACGACTAACCGTTGAGCAAGCGCCACGCGCAATTCGTCGCTGTTCTGGACGGCCAGGACCGGATTGCGGAGCTGCGAATGGCGCAGGTAGAGATCGAGCTCCGCCAACCAGTTACTGCCCGACATTTCCGAGCGATAGCGCGTTTCGCGGATACTAAAGAGCGGCTCCAGCAATTCCTTCTGCTCGTTAGGCCAGAGGTCGTGGATAAGAGCGGAAGTGAAGAAACGCTGCAGAGCGCCGGAAGCTTCGAGATAGCTGTAACCCAGCTGGTAGGCCGCATTCGGATCGGCTGGCGCATCGGTCAGGCGCTTGGGATAGAAATCATCGAGCGGTTCGACTCCTTGCGTCAACCGATCGATTCCCTCGGCATCCATGACGAACGTAGCGGCCATTTGCTCGGGGACCTCGAGACCGCTCCGCACCAAATCGGGTCCTGTAGTGGGATCGGTCCAGAGTCTGTGCGCGACCTCTTCGTCCGGCTTTCGCAAAGGCGGCTTTATACCGATCATGATCCATTCCAAATCGGAGGTGGCCCAAAGAGAGGCGTTCGGGAAGACATTGCGGAAGGCGCGCAGGATTGCTTTGGTTTCGCGGGGGGTGAGCTGATAAAGGGGCAACCAGAAACTGGCGATGCCTCCATCCTTCAGCCGGCCTTTCATCAGCGAAAAGAATTGCTGGGTGTAGAGGTTGACCGTTCCAGCCGTCTTCAAAGGCGGCGGTTCCCCGGTAATGATGTCGTAGCGTGCGGGACAGGTTTGGAGGAAGAAGCGGCCATCCTGGACAAAAGTGGTGACGCGCGGATCGCGCAGCGGATTTGAGTAACCGGGGCCAGTATAGAAATCGGCAAGCTCGAAGACCTCCCTCGAGATGTCGACGATATCGAGATGCTTGAGACGCGCATTGCGCTTGAAGGCGTCCGCCGTCACGCCGACGCCGTAGCCGATCAGAAGGGCATTTTCGCTCTCGGGGCGGAGCGCGAGGGGCAGGTAGGCGAACATTCGCATGTAACGCTGACTGCGCGGCATCGTCCCTGACATGGAGTAAGAGTTCGTGACTAGCCGATAGTAGTAAGGCTGGCCGTAAAGATCGCGGCGCAGCAGTTGGAAGGTATCCGCGGTGCCTTCTATCTTCTGGAGCAGGACGGAACCGTCGACTTCGTAGGGACGCCGGGCATTCGCAAAATGGATCTCGTCACGACGGTAGGGAAGGATGGCCAGAATCAGAACGAAGATCGCAGTGAGCGAAACCATCGCGATTCCAAGAGGTCGCCGCAGCGACCAGATCTGTTTTTGACTCGTTAGTAGGGCGAGCCCGGCATAAGCGGCCGCGCAGAAAATCAAACTCGACTGGAATCCAAGTCCAGGCAGAAGAACGAATCCTGCGAGCAATGGCCCGACAGCGGCGCCGATGGTGTTAAACAAAATCGTAAGACCTGTGCTGTTCATCCGGCTGCTCACCTCAGATTGAACCACCGTCACGATCGCGGGAAGGAGAGCCCCGGAAAGAAAGGCGGCAGGAAACATCAAGACCAGGGAAAGCAGCCCCACCTGCGACGAGGACGCGCGGCCGACCGGCGCTGGAAAAAACAGATACGAGAGAAGCGTAACGCTGCCAGCGAGCAAGAGCAGCGCAGGCAA
The DNA here is from genome assembly GCA_030775765.1 of Verrucomicrobiota bacterium. Taxonomy (GTDB): domain Bacteria; phylum Verrucomicrobiota; class Verrucomicrobiia; order Chthoniobacterales; family UBA10450; genus AV80. Next base: position 2,763 of record JALYIN010000057.1, on the reverse strand, counting down.
CAATTGCCGTCGTGGCAGGACGCGTTCTGGGATCAGGCTTGAGACAATGCTGCCCAGGCCGATTCCGGCCAGGATGACCGCAAGCATGATGGAGAATGCCGTGGCAGTGGAAGCAACGTACAAACGCAGGAAGCGAAACCAAATTACTTCGAGACCGAGGAGGAGGACGCCGGTCCCCGCACTCACAAAAAGCAAACGCCAGGGCGCCTTTGTTACAAACGAGAGTCGTAACTTAAATCTGGGTGGAGTCTCCTTCGTTGCCACCGTCTGCGCTCCGCCAAATATCCAGGCCAGTGCGACGGCTCCGCACCCAACAGCGGCAGCTGTCCCAGCCGTGCCCCAAAGTCCGCACAGCCGCACCAGATACATTTCTCCGACCAACGCGCCCGCCATCGCTCCCAGCGTGTTCGCTCCATAAAGGAGGCCGATACCGCGGGTGAAGTCCCCGCGCTTTAGAAGGGGATCCTCCAGCAAAACGGGAAGAGTTAATCCCATGCCAGTGGTCGGAATCAGTAGAATCAGAAACGAAATGACGAAACGGAGGACGTTGAGAAGTTGCTGGTGATTCCAGAACGCTTGAAAAACTGGCCGCATCCATTCTCCAAGCAGCGGAAGCGCAAACACCAGTGAGCAACCGAAGAGCGCCACAATCATTTCCAAGCCGGCGTAGACCCGCAGCGGCCGCAACCGCGGAAGCGTGGTCGAGGCAGCAATGGCGCTTCCCAGCGCAAGGCCCGCCATGAAGCTCGAAAGAATCAAAGCCGCGGACCAAACCGAATTTCCGAAAGCCAGGCCGCTGAGCCGGAGCCACAGAGTCTGGAAAAGAAGCGCGCTACATCCCGAGAGAAAGAGAATGGCAGAGACAATCGCGACACGCACTTTGTCCAAGCCCTAAACGTTCGCGGCCGGCGCTGCAAGAGCGCGCCGGCCGCTTTGAAAACTAAATCCGGTAGCTGCCTAAAACTTCTTCGTCAGGCGCAGGTAGTAGAAGCGCCCGGTCGAGTCGTAAGTAAAACCCGGATACCCGACGGAATTTCCACCCTGGCCGGACGCGAACGGCGGATCTTTGTCGAAGACGTTAATGACGCCGACAGTAAAGGTAGTGCCCTTCAACATCGTGTCCCAGAAGCTCAGATGACTGGAAGCGTCCGTGGAAACGCTGGACTTGTCGTTCTTCGAATAGCTCGGGCTCGTTTCCGCCGTCGCCACCAGGGAGCTAAAGTCGTAGGAAGCTTGAAGGTCGAACAGTACCCGCCTTTCCACGTTGCGGGTGACCAGGTCGGGATCCTGCTCAATAAAGCCGCTTATCAAGCGCGCCGTCGCAATGAGATCGAAGCCCTTATAGGCCCAGTCGAGTCGCGTATTGCCTCTCCACCGATAATAACCTTCCTGTGACTGGCCGGGATCGGTCGTTACGCCGGCGAGTTGTTCGATCGGTCCGCCTGCGACGCGCTGCACTTCAAAAGAATTGAGATAGGTCACCTGCGTCAGGGAGGTGAATGTGCCGAAAGACGCCGTCTGATACTGGTATTGGAGACCGAAATCGACGCCGTTTGCTTTCTGGGACGCTTCGTTCCGATTGGATACGACAATCCGCGTAATGGTCCCGTCCGGCAGGCGTTCGACCCGCTCTCCCGGCAGCAAGGTCCCAGCTAATTCGCGCGCCAGGACCGCATCAAGAAATGCGGACTGCACCACGCCAGTCCGTTCGATCTGCCAGAGGTCGGTCGAGACGGTCAGGCCCGGGATAAACTTCGGCGTCCAAACAAATCCGCCGCTGAACGTCTCCGAATCCTCTGGCGCCAGGGTTGGGGTGCTCTGAATGAGAGTGGTCGTTTCCGGCTCGAAGGCGCCGCCATTCTTAGGATCGTGCGACGGCTGGATGTCGGAGATCGGAGCGGAATACAATTCCTCCAGCGACGGTTCCCGGAAGCCTTTCCCCCAGGTAAATCTCAGCGTAAGCGAGTCGTCAATCGGCTGCCAGCGCACCCCAATTTTTGGTACCGCTACGTTCGTATCATTGTTAAGGAAGGCTTCGTAGCGGCCAGCGGCGTTGATCTCAAAGGTGTGAAACCCGGTGACCGCATTCTTTTCACTGAAGAACGGGATGATCGTCTCCACGAAGACGCCGTAGGATTTTCGTCCACCCCGCGCGGCGGCGATCGCGGAGTTGCCGGCGATATCGCCGATGATGTTAAGCTGGTCGGGATTTTCGTTTAGCGATTCACGCCGGAACTGCCCGCCGACGGCAAAACCAACTCCGCCTGCCGGCAAGTCGAAAAGGGCGCTGGTGAAAATGGTCGCATCAACCGTGGCGAGTTTCGAAGTATCGATGTCCTTGGGATGGACGCGAGCATACTCGACCGAAGCGGCATTAGACGGAATGGGAACCCGGAAATCGCCGAAGGGATTAAAGGCGGTCGTCGTGCCGATGTATTCCGACGAGGCCGGATTAAATATCGGGTCGGCCTGGTTCATAATGCGGTTAAAACGCGAGATGGAGACTTGCTGTCCGGTAGTGGTGTTCCTGATCTGGCTATAGCGGAAGCCGGCGTCATAACCCCAGGTTCCGTTGATCAACTTGTCGCCGCGAAAGCCAAGGGTGCCGAGAAAGGCGTCGCTCTCGATATCGAAAAGGCGGTTGCCGAATTCCGCCAGGCGCGCGCGCGTCCCGCCGGAGATGATTTGGTTGAATGGGTTAAAGGGGTTGAACTCGCCGGGAGTGACTCCGGTTTCGGCATAAGTGGGCCCGCCGAACGGAGT
>JALYIN010000056.1 GCA_030775765.1 Verrucomicrobiota bacterium | reverse complement strand
TCGTAGACCATCACACACGCGACGCTCAGCCCGAGTTGGAGCCACGGATTGCCGAAGCCGGTCGGTTTAGTTGGAGTCGTCATGGAGTTCGGTTGCGTTCCGAAAACGTTGCAACACCGGATCGTGTCGCGTCGGTTCCAGGAGCTTCAACACCGGCGGAAATATTTTGTTAAGCAGGGGATTGGTGTGCCGCACGTAGAGGTCGAGCGGAAACAGGTCGCAACCGAGATGGAGTTTCGGCTGGTAGTTTAGGGGGCTGCTCCGGTAGCGCTTCAGACCTTGCGCAATCGACCAGGTAAGGATGTCGCGCAGCGTGTAAAAATAAAGGTGCAGATCGAGCGCCACGCGGTAGTCGAGGCCGAGGTAATCGTCGTAGATCGTGCCGTCATGCACCAGGGTGACGCTGAACGCAATCGCCTTCCCGTGTTGTCGCCAGATGAAGAAACGGGCGCGGTCGGGCATGCGGCGGCCGAGCTCGGACAGATATTCTTTCGACAGCGTTTCGAACTTGAGCGGTGAGCGCTCGTGGACTTGCAGGTAGAGCGGATAAACTTCGTCGACGTGGGGGGTGAGGTCGGCCACGACCTCCAGGTCGATCGGCGCGGCCGCGGCGATCTTGCGGAATTTGCGTCGCAGATCTTTGCGCGTGGACGCGCCGAGGGTGGTTACGTAGTGGTCGAAATCGGTGTAATTGAGCGCCAGTTCCGTCATCGGCATGCTGGGGATTCGCGTGTAGTCGTTCGCGGGGAATTTCCACAGGGTGTCACGATAGCTCGCGGGAAAATCTTTGAAGACCACCAGGGAAGCTTTCGAACTCCGGCCGTAAATTTCGAGGACCTGATAAAGGGCGTTCGCCACCCATTCTTCATCCTCCGGCGCGCAGACGGAAAGGTGGCCTTCGCCGGCCGCGTTGCCGACCATGAGCAGACGCATCGTGAGGAAACGCGGGAAGCGCTGGCGAATCTTTTCCACTGTCACGCGTAAGGCAGGAATTCCTTCCACGAGATTTTGCTGCACGAAGAACACCGGTTGAATGCAGCGCACATTTCCGGCGGTGTCTTCCAGGACCAGATAATGATGCTCGAACCTGGAATCCAGCGTATCGGCGGCGATTTCGTAGAAACGGTGGTCCTTCGTCGTGCCGGGAAAGGCGTGTTGCCAGGCATCGATTTTTTTCAAGTCCTCGCGAGCAAGGATCCGGGCGACGCCATTCGCAAAATTGATGGATTCACCCGAACGCATGGATGGAAAGGGGAGAACGTCCAACGCCCAACGTCCAACGTCCAACGTTGAATTTCCGAAGCGAGCTAAGGTGTCTCGCCCCGTCGCTCTGTCCTGAGGGTCCCGCTGCGGATGTGGAGGTCGCGTTGCGGAAAGGGAATCTCGATCCCGGCTTCCCGCAGTTTTTCTTCAATGGCGAAATTGAGGTCGCTCTTGAATCGGCTCGGCCGATGGCTCATCTCGCTGCTCCAAACGACCAGCTCGAAGTCAATCGAGCTTTCGCCAAACTTGTTTAGGAAAACGCTCGGCGGCGGATCTTCGAGAACGTGGGAATTACTCCGGCCAGCGGCGATGAGCGCCTCGCGCACCTGGTTGACGTCGCTCCCGTAAGCCACGCCGATGGGAATACGGAACCGCACCCGGGGATCACTGTAGGTCCAGTTCGTCACCGGCGAATCGATGAACTTCGAGTTCGGTACGATCATCGCGATGTTATCGTTGGTCAGGATGACGGTGCTGCGCGCCCGAATTTGCCGGACCTGGCCGACGACGCCCGCGACTTCGACGCGGTCGCCAATCGTGATCGGCCGTTCCGCCAGGATCACGAGACCGCTGATGAAATTGCTCGCGATATTCTGCAACCCGAAGCCCACGCCGACGCCGACCGCGCCTGCGAAAACGGTGAGCGCGCCGAGATGGATTCCCGTGTTCTCGAGCACAATGAAGATGCCGATGACCAGGACGAGGTTGCTGACGATCTGCGCGATGGCGTATTGAAGGGCGCGGTCGAGACCGCTTTTGACGAGGAAGCGGTTAAAGAGAAAACGCTTGGTGCGCGAGGAGATCCAGAAAACAGCAATGAGCAGCGCGATCAGCAGAAATATCTGGATGAGGCTAAGGGCGACGCCCGGGAGCGGCGCGGTCCAGAGAAGGGGAATGCCGGCGGCGTTGATGGCGCTGACCAAGAAGAAGACGAGCGCCGAAAGGCTCAGGATTGTGGTGACGATCGCGATGAAATTCGTGTCGAGCTTGAAACGCGCGAAGAAGCGCCGAACGATCTCGCTTTGGAGCGCGCGGGCCAGGAGCAATCCGGCAATGAAAAGGCCGGCAAACGCCATTGACCCAAGGAACGAAACGTAATGGTCGCCCACGTAAAAAAGCGGGCGCTCGAACAGGGCCAAGTTCACCGTTTCAGTCTGGGCTGCTGCGAGTGGTCTGCAACTTGGAAACCAAGATTGGAGAAGGCTCGCCCTCGAGCCGATTGGACCATGCCGGCGGCGGCTGTTCTCGCGGCGCGAAGGCGCGCCGTCTCCCTAAAACAAAAAAACACGGCCGCAGCCGTGTCTCTTTGGAATGATCGCGCTCGAAGGCGCGCCGAATTTACTGCTTCGAAGATTTGTCTTCGATGTACTTGATCACGTCGCCGACGGTCTGGAGTTTCTCGGCATCTTCGTCCGGGACTTCCACGGAAAACTCCTCCTCGAACGCCATCACCAGCTCCACGATATCGAGTGAATCCGCGCCCAAATCCTCGATAAACGACGCGGTCGGAGTGACCTGTTCCGGGTTCACGCCGAGCTGCTCGACGATAATCTCTTTCACCTTCTCTTCGATTGGTTTGTCCGACATAAACTTTTCTCCTTTGACGTTATTACGAGGGGGACGCTTTTCACATTCCCGGCAAGCATCGGAACTAAATCAATTAGCGGGGTTGTCAATTAATTTCAGGCCAGGCAGCCCGCTCGGATGCTCATGGACAGTTTACTTCGCTCTCGCTTGGCGTAAATGAGAATGGATGGCGCCGCCCACTACCACCGAAGATTTGCTGGACCTGAAGATGTTGCCCGCCTGGGCGAATGAACCGGCGCAGCCCAACGACTACGCCAATTTTGAGGGTGAAGATGCGGATGCCGGCCAGCGCCGGTCCGACCGGCCCCGGAGCCGGAACCGGGACCGCGATCAGCGCGGTCCGCGGAAGCCCGACCGCCGCGACGAACGCCCGAAACGGGATGGACGCGGTCCTCGTTCCCGCCCCGATGGTCCCCGGCGCGAGGGCGGCCCGCCGCGCGAACATCGTCCGGAAGTTCAGCTCGAGCCGCTCGCAGTAAGCGTTCGCTTTCTGCCGCACGCCCGCGCGTTCGAGAACGTCATCGCCCAGATCAAATCATCCCCGGTCGCCTATTCGGTCTTCGCCCTCGCCCGATTGTTCCTGGAGAAACCGGAGCGCTACGACGTGCGGCTGACGATGGCGGAAGGCGCGCAGCTTTTCCAACTGGGTGAAAATGGCGCCGTCGCCTCCGACCGGCGGATTCTGGAAGGTTCGGCCTTCGCTACCGCCCGCGACGATTTCTACACGGTCGAGGTCGCGCAAAGCGAACCGTTGAAAGGTAATTTCACCAACGTGGCGCGGTGCCGGCTCAGCGGAACCTTGCTCGGCCCGACTAACCACCACGCCTACCAACCGCAACTGCGCAATCTCTACGAGACGCGTTTTAGCCGCCGAATGAGTTTCGCCGATTACCAGCGCCAGATCGACATCGTCAGCGATCCGGCGGTGGTCGAGCAATGGAAAGAACAGGCGCGAAACGTGACGACGTATCACGTGAAAGACGCGGAGCCGCCGCAATCGTTCACGAACGCGGCGGACGCGGAGCGCCATTTCCGCCAGACGCATCTGCCAGGTTTGCTGCGCGAAACCAATGAATTAACGGTGAGTGGCGTCGTCAGCCGGAAGCTGCCCGATCGCCGACTGGGCCGCGCCATCGAGGATTCGTGGGCACAGGAGACGCGTTCGCCTTCGAAGATGATGCAGGAACTCGCCGCTGGATTGCGTCAGGCCGGGCTGAATATTTTTCGGCACCGGCGCGGTATGCTGTTTGTGTCCCCGGTCCGGGCCCGCGTCTTTGGCCACGAGCGTGCCGGGGTTTCGACCTCGATCAACGCTATCCTTGAGAAAGTCGAGAAGAGCCCAGGAATTAACCGCAAGCAGCTCGCCGAACAGCTCGCGGTCGCCGATGCGGACGCTGCCGCCGCGGAGCGCGCGAAGATGACGCTCGCCAACGATCTCCACTGGCTCATCCATGAGGGCTACGTCATTGAGTTCAACGACGGCACGCTCGATTTGCCCCGGGCGAAGGTGCCAGCTGCTGCGCAAGAGAAGCCGGCCGAGACGGCTGAACCCGCGCCATCCCTTCCGCCGGCGGAAGAGGCTGCGGAGATGGAAGTCGTGCCAATCAGCTCGATCCTAGAAGACGAAACCAAGTTCTAAGAATCGAGCCAGCCCACCTCAGAAAACAAAACAGCGGCCTCCGAGCCCGTCTCAGAGAACGCGTAAGTCCCAGTCCGGGGGCG
>JALYIN010000055.1 GCA_030775765.1 Verrucomicrobiota bacterium | reverse complement strand
GGTTTAATTGGTTCGCCGAATCAGCCTACCGGGAAAACGAGACCGATTCAGATCGGTTGCGCCTAACAAAGCAAGTCCGATTCAGTAGGTCCTATTTTGAATTCAGGGTCCCAGCCCGCAGTCAATTAGACTTTCCGGGAGGAGGCGCCTCCGTTAACCTCCCACGCATGGAGCCTCTTTATTTCGTCGGCATCGCGGTGCTCGGGCTGTTCGCGCTCATCTTGTGCATCGTCCTTTTCAATTTCTTCGGTCTCTGGATCCGCGCAAAGATTGCGAACGCGCCGGTCGGCCTGGGAAAAATGGTCGGCATGCGGCTGCGGAAAGTGCCGGTGGGAATGATCGTCGATAACCGCATCACCGCGGTCAAAGCCGGCATCGATATCCCCAGCGATCCGCTTGAAGCGCATTACCTCGCGGGCGGCGACGTTTCCCAGGTGATCCTGGCATTGATCGCTGCGGACAAGGCCGGCATCTCGCTCGATTTCAACCGCGCCTGCGCCATCGACCTCGCCACCAAGGGCACCGGCAAGACCGTCCTTGAAGCCGTCCGCACCAGCATTAATCCAAAGGTGATCGACGTGCCTAATCCCGCCATGGGCCGCGTGACGATTGACGGCGTCGCGAAGGATGGCATCGGCGCGAAAGTAAAAGCACGCGTTACAGTGCGGTCGCATCTGGATCGTTTCGTCGGCGGCGCTACGGAAGAAACGATCATCGCGCGCGTCGGTGAAGGCATCGTGAGCGCGATTGGTTCGGCGGATTCCTACAAGGACGTACTGGAAAATCCCGACCGCATTTCCAAGGCGGTGCTGGCCAAGGGACTCGACAGCAACACGGCTTTCGAGATTCTTTCGATCGACATCGCGGATGTGGACGTGGGCGACAACATCGGCGCGAAATTGCAGAGCGAACAGGCGAACGCGGACAAAAACATCGCCCAGGCGAAAGCCGAAGTGCGTCGCGCCGCCGCTGTCGCAGTGGAGCAGGAGATGCGCGCCCGGACCCAGGAGATGCGCGCCAAGGTCGTCGAGGCTGAGGCACTCGTGCCCCAGGCGATGGCCGATGCGTTCCGTTCCGGCAATCTCGGCATTATGGATTACGTGCGGATGAAAAACGTCCAGGCCGATACTTCGATGCGGGAATCGATCGCCGGCGGGGACAAGCCGCGCACCGAAAACTAAAAATGCTGGCAGCCAGCCTGTTCGATCATCCCGGTATTCTGCTGATCATCGCGGCGATCACGCTGATTCGCTGGCTGATCCAGAAGCGCAAGGGAGAAGCGCAAAACACGGAATCACCGCCGCCTCCGCCTCCGAGCCAGCCGATCACTCGCGGTGGCGAAACCCGGACGGAAGAAGAGCGCATCCGCAAATTTTTAGAAGCGCTCGGTCAACCCGCCGGGTCTGCGCCGCCAAAGGTCGCGCCGCGACGAGCGGTGCAGCCGAAAACTTTCCCGCGCCTGCCTCGGCTCACGACCGCTCCTCCGCCGCTGCCGGAAGTGCCCGAAATTCGAACCCCAGTGCCGCCGCCGTTGCCGATTGAATTGGCGGCGACGCGTGGCGCGACCGACCCCGACTTCGAAGTGCGCGAGGTCGCGCGGCAAACTTCTAGCGAACCGCTGCCGGAGATTCGCCGCGCCGGCCTCGGCCGATTCAAACTCGGAACCCCCCAGGACTTGCGCACGGCGATCGTACTCCGGGAGATCTTCGGTCCACCGCGCAGCTTGCAGCCGCTCGACCCTGCTATTTGACCGGCTTCCAGATGGCGAAGGTGACGCCGTCAATTTCCACCGGGACAACCTCGCCCGCGGGAAGGCCCGCCATGATGTCCGCGGCAGACGGCGCACCAAGCCACAGAATCCCACCCAGAGCGCGCCCGCGTCGATCCGCGGCGACGGCGTTCCATCCCGTGAAAGTACCCAGGTTGTTCAAGATCGGTCTCTTGGCGTAATACGACATCGAGCTGTAATAGGGATCAAAGTTGCAAAGGATCGTGGCGTCAGGCGGGAAAGTTTTCGCCAGATACCTGCCCAGGTCGGGAACGAGATTCGACGGCTCCGCTACAATTCCATCGAGGACAAGAAACTGGGAGCGTTGATCTTCCGCCCGGGCAAAACCGGCTGCCGCAAGCCAGACCAGAAAGCCGAGAGTCGCCACCGCGCCAGCCGGTCGCAGGGTATCGGCGCGCGGTCTGGCCTCAATCCACGCCCAGACGGATTCCAAACCCAGGCCGCCAAGGATGGCAATGGAACCGATGCAGAAAAAGCTGGCGAAATCGTGAATGAAAGACCAGTTCTGGAGCAGCCCCATATAGAGGATTCCCGGAATCGCCATTTGCAGGACGGCGCCACCAAGCCGGCGAAAGCCAGCCTCCTTCCTGTGACGCGACAGGTAGATCGCCCCCAGCCCGACGAATAACCAGTCCGCGAGCAAATAATCCTGGCCTAACGACTGGAAGATTTTGCTGAACCATTCGCCGAAAGTGAAATACGGAGCAGAGCCTGGGGCAATTCCCGAGGAGCCCGGTTGTGTTCCGCTGCCGAGTCGCATCGTAATCGCGGTCCACAAATCGCTCCACGCCTCCGGATTGACGTGGCGAATCTGAAGAAGAAACAGGAACCCGGAGACAGCCACCATTCCGAGGAGCAGAATGGCGAAACGACGTGATGATTTTTCTTTTTTCAGGAGAAACGAAACCGCCACGGTGACGGCAAACAAATACCCGGGCCAATCTGTCCAGAGCGCGCAGCAACAACAGAGGGCGGCCAGAATTACCCAACGACGACGAGGACGAACCTCCCGGTTCCGCAGGCAAACCAGCGCTGCAAGCATCCACACCACGAGGCAAGGCTCGTAGTCAACCAGGTCGCCGTAGTGCAACTCCATCGGGAGCGTCGCGAAAATGGCGACCGCGAAAGCCGCCGCCCGTTTGTTGATCGCATCGCCGACGAGCAGCCAAAGAAACCAGGCGCTCAGAATCGAGCAGCCGATCGGCACCAGCTTTATGGCCCACTCCTTTTCTCCAAGTGCCTTCACTGAAGCGGTGACCAGCAACGGAAAGAGCACCGGGTGATGAACGTAATACGCGTTAGGCGGGATGGGGAGCGGTTCGACGTAAAACGTGGCCGGCACCCCAGCCGTAACGGAGAGGCCCGCCCGGAGATTATTGCAGGCGGCCTGGGCGTAAGCCGCGCCGAACACATTGTCCTCCTCAACCCACGGAACGTTGATCGTGTGGAAGAGAGACGCGGTCAGGAAGCCGAG
>JALYIN010000054.1 GCA_030775765.1 Verrucomicrobiota bacterium | reverse complement strand
TCCCGGCTCTGCGTTCCGCGCCCGACATCGGGCTGATTCGTGACCACGATCAAAAGAAATCCGGCGTTCTTCAATTGTTGGCAGCCTTCCGCGACGCCGGGATAAAGCTGGAACTCGACGAGATTCGCGGGAGGAAAGGGGAGTCCGTCGCGGACCACCGGGCGATTGAGAACGCCGTCGCGATCGAGAAAAACGGCGCGCTGACTTACTTCGTGCTCTCCCATTTCGTCTGCGCCGTTTTCAGCGCCGGATGAGAGACGAGCAAATGCCACACCACCGCTTGGAACGCTTCGGCGTGCGGAGTGGCGTTCATCGGATTCACCGTCGGAATGATGATACACACGTCAGCAACCTCAGCCGTATAGCCACCGTCGCGTCCGACAATGCCGAGCACGGATGCGCCGCGTTCCTTTGCCAGCTGCAAGGCCGTGACCAGGTTCGGACTCACATTCTTTTCCATGTTGCCGCCGCCGACGGATAGAACGAGAAGCGCGTCCTTGTCGTTCAGGCGACTTCCCTTTAGCCACTCTGCGAAAACCGTCGTCCAGCCTTCATCGTTCGTCCGTGCGGTCAGCTCAGAGACGTTGTCGGTCGGCGCATAACATTCCAGGCCGACGATCTTGCGGAAGTCGTTCACGGCATGGGAGGCGTTCGCGGCGCTGCCGCCGACCCCGAGAATAAAAAGCCGGCCACCGCGCGAGCGAACGTCGGCGAGAAGGGCGGCCGCCTTTTCGCACAGCGCTGGCTTGAGCTTCGCCACGATCTCAGCAGTTTCGCGCAGATGTTGTTCCGAATAACTCATGGCGTAACGGACAGTTGCTGGCTGCGAAGCATCGCGTCAAGCTCTGTCCGCCCTTCGGGCGAACCGATTTCATAGAAACGCTGCTCGACCTCGAAGCCGGCCAGCTCGTTCCGGGAAACGAGGTCCCGGTAGACTTCTGCGAGATCGAACGCTTTGCCGTCGGGCCAGGGCGCTAACGCTCCCGCGTCCAGGACACCCAAGCCGTAATCGATGAATTTCATCTCCGGAGTCCGCTCGTTCTTACTATAGCTCTTGATTACGCCATCCTGGAACAAAACGTTGCTCGTATCCCAGCGGCCTTCGTTTCGAAACACTGTCATAAGTCCCGGCTTGCCGCTGGCAATAAAGGCGCGCGCCGGAGCGGAATAATCGATCGGCAGGTAGGAGTCGCCGTATAAGACAAAGAAGTATTGACCCAGGAACGGCAGCGCTTTCTTGAGCGCGCCTCCCGTTCCCAGAAGCTCAGGCCCATCAAAGGAATAACTTAGTTCAACTCCGAGGTGTCGGCCATCCCCGAACTCCTGTTCGATCATCTCACCGCGATAGCCGACGCATAAGACGGCTTTGCGCACACCGGCGTCATGAAGAAGCCGCAGCTGATGGACAAGAAAAGGCCGGCCTGCAACAGAGATGAGTGCCTTCGGGATTTTCTCGGTGGTCGGCCGCAGCCGTGTGGCTAACCCGCCGGCCAGGATTGCCACCGGCCACTTACCGAGATTAACCAAGCTCATTGATTTAGCACGCGGGTTCCTTCAAAATCGAATCGGAACCGGACTTCGGTCAGCCCCTTTTCGCGCATGGAGCGGCGAAGCTTCACCTTGTCGCCGGCATAGAACATCAGGAAACCCCCGCCACCGGCGCCGATGATCTTGCCGCCGAGCGCGCCGTTGGCCATCGCGCAATCGTACCAGGCGTTGATATCGTTGTTGCTCATTCCTTTCGAACGTTCCTTCTTCCGTTGCCAGTGAACATCCATGAGCCGCGCGAATTCTTCCAGGTTCCCGGCCTCGAGCGCCTTCTGGCTCTGCTTCCCGAGGTCCTTGATGAAATGAAGATTCTCCATCATGGCCGTATCGGCCTTCTTACTCTTGTCGTCCTGTTCCTTGAGAATCGCCGACGCCGCGCGCGAGTAGCCGGTAAAGAAGAGCAACAGGTTGTCCTCGAGGTTGAACAAAGTCTCCTCGGAAATCTTCAGAGGCGCCGCTTCCACCCGGCCGTCCGGCAGGAAGCGAAAAGCCGTGATGCCGCCATAAGCCGAGATGTATTGGTCCTGCTTCCCGATCGGTTCGCCCAGCTTCTCCAGCTCAATGCAACAAGCCTGCTCCGCCAGCTCAGCTGGATGCACCAGATTCTTCTTCAAGGCATGGAACGCTTTCAACAATGCCGTCGTAAAGCTTCCGGACGACCCCAATCCGGTCCCCGCTGGAATATCGGCCATGCTCGTTATCTCGAGGTTACGTTCCTTGATTCCCACCAACTTCAACGCCTCTCGGATGATTGGGTGCTTAATATCGTCGATGGTGGCCGCCTCTTCCAGGCTGGAATATTTAAGCAAGAAGCCATCTACGAACCGCTGGTGGACGTTAATGTAGACATACTTGTCGATCGCCGCCGCGATCAAGAACCCGCAATGTTCCCGGTAGTAGGATGGGAGGTCGGTGCCTCCGCCGCCCAGGGAAATTCGAAGGGGTGAGCGCGTGATGATCATGGCGATGTCTTACGAGCGGTGGCGACTATCTGCCAGCCAAAAGGTGAGTCTTGAAGATTGAGATAGAAAAGGACCCGAAACACTTTCATCGCCAGGGCGGCCAAAGCGAATGATCGCCCCGCCGTCTTTGTTTCGACGTCCGAGGCAAGGCGTTTGCCACGGCCAATGACAAGCAGGCGGTAGAGGTTGAAAAAGGGGAACCCAGCCAGATAGGTTCGCTCCACAGTGTAACCGGCCTGCTCAAGTATCGAACTGATCTTCGCACGGTCGAAGTGCTGACGATGGCCTATGTGACGATCGAAAGCCGCGATTGGCCCCCCCGGGACCGTCACAATCAGGCGCGCGTTCGGCCCCAGATACGTCTGCGCCTTTTGCAGGAACCCGACCGGATCGTCGACGTGTTCCAGGACCTCCGAACAGACGGCGTGAGTGCTCCACCCGACAAAGTCCTTCAAGGCCCTCGGCGGATGGAAAATATCCGCTACCAGAAATGTCGCCCGTGGCGCTTTTCTGCGTGAAATGGCAACTCCGTTATCAC
>JALYIN010000053.1 GCA_030775765.1 Verrucomicrobiota bacterium | reverse complement strand
ACTTAAGGGTCATGGTCTCACCGACGTCGATGCCTTTGCCGATATCGAAATCTAGGTATTTCTTGCCGTCTTCCGAGGCAAGCAGCTTGGTGATCCTTTGGACGTTTTCGTTTTTGACCTTGAACGTGTATTGGGCGTCATCGTCATCAGCGGCCGCGTCCTTTTTTGACGGTTTCTCGGTAGTCTTTTTGGCACCCTCGACCGTGAACTTCGCGGTGGTGGCCAACTCGTCGTTCGCGTAGATGTCCACGTGATATTTCCCGGCGGGCCAATCTTGGGGCGGCTTTGAGCACGAGAAATTTCCCTCGGTGGGGTCTCCTTCCATGGTCATGGCTTTTTCGGCCATCTTGGTGGGGGCCGGCGCCGCCCCGCCCACATCGTCTGCGAACCAAACCGCGCGCAATTTATCGCCCTTTTTCACGCCTTTCATTTGCAGCAGGGCGAACACTTCAGGCGTGTCGGGAGCGAAGATCGTCGTGGGTTTATCCTTCGGGCCGGTCGCCATTACAGCTGTGATCTTGATGTCTCCGCCGGCCGATTCCTTGGGAGGTGTTTCCGTCTGTTTTGTGCCCTCAATGGTGAACTTGACCGTCGTGGTCAACTCGTCGCCCGCGTAAATGTCCAAATGATATTTCCCCGGGGGCCAGCCTTTAGTTGGCTTCAGAAACGTAAAATAGCCGGCGTCGGTGTCTCCTTCTAGGGTCAGGATCTTTTCGAAGATCTTGGTGTGGGCCGGCGCCGCCTCGCCCACCTCGTCTGCGATCCATTCCCCGCGGAGTTTATCGCCCTTTTTCGCGCCCTTGGTTTTGAATGTGGCCCAGATCTCAGGCGTGTCGGCCGTGAAGACCGTCGTGGGCTTCCCCTTCTCTCCAGCCGACGTCACAACTGTGATCTTCACGTCTCCGCCGCGGGCCACCGAAAGGCAGAGCATCACTCCGATTAACCAAATTAATGCTCGTTTCATTGCTTTTGCTCCTGTTCGCCGGCAGTCGGCTACAACCAAACTTCTGCTTTTCCGGGATGCTCGCCTAAAAATTATGCGTGATGTTGTAGACCTCGGCGAGGCCAACTCCCGTCGTACCTCCGACTCCCGAAATCACTGCGGTGTAATTGCCCGGCGTTAGAGTGGTGACGAGGGCGGATTCCTTCGGATTCGAAGGCGCGAGGGTGGTGTCGATCAACTCCTGTTTCTGGGAATCCTGCCAGTCGTTGTTCGATATAAGAACGGTTCCCTGCGCGTTGCGGAGTTCCAGGAATGGATCCGCCAGCGCCCCCGGCACACCGAATTGAGTCAGCGACGGTCCGATCGCGCGGACAACAACCTGCTGAGGTGTGTAGCCACCCACGATATATCCGGCGATCAACACATTCTCGCCCTGGTCAATACGGCCGCGGGTCGCAATGTTGGCCAGCGTGGAGCTGGAGAATGAGTCCAGGTCGTAGAGTTCGACCAAAGCTACGCCCGTAGCGCTACCTACCCCGGCGACCTTCGCGGTGTAATTACCCGGGGGCAGCGTTGCGATGATGGCGGACTCCTTGTTGTTGCTCGGCGGAACCGTCGTGTCGATAATGGCTTGTTTGTCGAGGCTATCGACCCAGTTGTCGTTGAATCCAAGCTGGGCGCCGGCGCCATTAAACAGAGTAAGCGTCGTATCGCTCAAGGCCCCGTTTACTCCGAAATTGGACAGCGATGGCCCGATAGCGCGAATCAGCACCCTCTTGGGTGCGTACCCCGGAACAATGAACCCACCGATGAGGACATTGTCGCCAGTCTGGACAATCCCGCGCGTCGAAAGGTTGACCAGGGTGTTACCGGTAGGCGGGAGCGGTTCGAGGGTAAGTGTTACGCTGATATCACTACCACTGACTGTGACTTGCTGGATCGCGAAATCCCGGAACCCGCTGGCAGCGAGATTTTCCGGATTGCCCGCCAAACCCCATGCGTGATCATAAGCTGCGAGCGAGGCCATCCCATGTTCATCCGTGTAGGCGAAACTGGTGTAGAGTTGATTATTGAGCGCGTACTGGAGCCCGAGCTCGATGTGCTGACGCGGCGTTCCATTTTGGTCCTTCACCGTGACGTTAACATGGTGGGTGGGCTTAACTGCTTCAACGTCGCCCCGGTAAGATTCTGGCCGTCCGTCAAGGTAAACTGCGTAGGCCCAACAAAGATCAGGTCGGCATGGGCCGCGGAGTCTGGGAGCGGTTGGACGGTCCATGTACCCGCGGTCAGACCAAGACCGAAGCTGCCATCGGCCTGGGTTCCGAAGTCCACAAACCGGCGCGTATCTATCTGGCCCGCAGTCGGCACTGGGGTTGCTTTAATGGCCCTGTAGTTAATGTCGCTAATCCCGGCACCATTATTGTCTTTCAGTGCGCCGCTTAGTTGCGCGCTCGCTTTCGAGGCAGAGAAGTTCACGTTGGCGGCCTGTCCCTCCCCCGTATAAAGCTTGGTCGGCAGAGAGGCGAGGTCCTGGCGCGTTTCGAGGCCGCCTCCCGAGGCATCCACTGCCCAGACCCCACCGGAAATAGCGATGACGTAGTTGCCGGAGCTGTCGGTAACAGCGGATGCTTGGAACAGATACTTTTCATCGATTGCGACCAGGTCGAGACCAGCCACCGGCGCATTAGAGCTATCGGTCACTGTCCCATAAAGCAGCGTCGTAGCTTTCGCTGCAGACAGGGTGACGTTGTTTGCATTGCCGGTTGACGTATCGACAGCTACTGCGCCAACCGCCGCGACGTAACCGATCTGGCTGACCGCGTGGGCGGATGACTCCACGGTCCATTTGTC
>JALYIN010000052.1 GCA_030775765.1 Verrucomicrobiota bacterium | reverse complement strand
GTCGTCGCCATCACCGCGGCCATGCCGAGCGGAACTGGCCTCGGCTTTTTCCAGGCGAAGCATCCGACGCGTTACTTCGATGTCGGCATCGCGGAAGAGCACGCGGCGCTCTTCGCCTGCGGCCTCGCCACGCAGGGACTGAAACCGTTCCTCACGATTTACTCGACCTTCATGCAGCGCGCCTACGACATGCTCATTCACGATATCGCGCTCCAGAATCTCAACGTGGCGCTTTGCATGGACCGGGCCGGGCTGAGCGGGGATGACGGCCCGACGCACCACGGCTTGTTCGACATCGGCTACCTGCGGCACATCCCGAATTTCGTCCATATGCAGCCGAAGGATGAAGATGAATTCGTGGACATGCTCTGGACGATCGCGAATTACAATTCCGGTCCCATCGCGATCCGTTATCCCCGCGGAGCCGGCACCGGCGCGGTGCCGAAGGCGTCGCCGAAACTGCTCGAGATCGGCAAGGCCGAGGTGGTGCAGCACGGACGCGACGTGGCGATCTTCGGACTCGGCAACATGTTCGAGGTCGCCCAGGAAGCGGCGAAGAAGCTCGAGGAAAAAGGCATCTCCGTCGCCCTGATCAATCCGCGCTGGATCAAGCCGATCGACACCGGGACGCTGGAGTTTTTCGCGCGCGGGGTCGAAGTCGTCTGCACGATCGAAGACCACGTCCTCCACAACGGCTTTGGTTGCGCCGTCATGGAGCATCTCCATTCCCAGATGATCAACACCCCCGTGGTCCGCATTGGCTGGCCCGACCAGTTCGTCGAGCACGGCACGATTCCGATCCTCCGCAAGAAACATGGCCTCACGGCGGATGCGTTGGTGGAAAAGGTCATCCCTTTGCTCAAGAAGCAAGACGGCACTAAAGCTCGGCCGAGCGCCGCGTAGCGCACAGCGGCCAGCGATCACAGATGAGCGTGATCGAGACCCGCGGTCTGACGAAGGTCTACCGCACTTATCGCAAAGAAGGTGGCCTTCGCGGTTCCATTAAGGGGCTCGTTAGGCGGAAGTACGACGAAACGCGGGCGGCTGATGACGTCACATTCCAGATCGAGGAGGGAGAGCTTGTTGGTTTCCTCGGACCGAACGGAGCCGGGAAGACGACGGTGCTCAAAATGTTGTCGGGTTTGTTGAACCCGACCTCGGGCGAAGCGCGCGTGCTCGGCTTCGTGCCGTGGGAGCGGAGCAACGAGTTGAAGCGGCAGTTTAGCCTGGTGATGGGCCAGAAGAACGCCCTCTGGTGGGATTTGCCCGCGCAGGAGTCGCTCGAGCTCAACCGCGCCATCTACGGCATCGAGCGGGGCCGGTTCAAGAAAGTCGTGAACGGCCTCAGCGAGCTGCTCGACGTCGGGGACAAAATGAACGTGATGGTGCGCGAGTTGTCGTTAGGCGAACGCATGAAGATGGAGCTGATCTCGGCGTTGATTCACGAGCCGCGCGTCCTGTTCCTGGACGAGCCCACGATCGGCCTCGACGTGGTCAGCCAGAAACGGGTGCGCGAATTCCTGCGCCTTTATAATTCCGAGCACAAGATCGTGACGATGCTGACCAGCCATTATATGCAGGACATCGAGGAGCTTTGCGACCGCGTCATCATTATCGATCACGGCAAAATTTTCTTCGATGGACCGCTCGCCTCGATCATCGACCGGTTCTCCGGCTACAAGATTATCAGCCTCACCTTTCAGACGCCGGTCGAGCGCAACTTCTCGGTCCTCGGTGAAGTGCTCCAGCAAACGCCGCTATCGGTCCAGCTTAAGGTCGGGCGCGCGAAAGTGACGGAGACCTGCCGGCAGGTGCTCGCCGAGTGCGCGGTCGTCGACATCAACGTGCAGGAACTGCCGGTCGAAGAAGTCATTCGCCAGTTGTTCGGGCAACGGGATTCCGAGCGGGCCGCGGCCGAGCCGGCGATTTCCGGCGCCTAGCCTAGCGGCGATAAAGCGCCTGGCGTAGATCGTTCGCGTAGGCCGGGTTTAACTCAAATGCCGTTACCGGCATTTCGGCCAGCTGGACTTCATCGTAATAAGGGACCGACTCCACGAACCCGGCGGACATCAGGCTGTTCAGCGTATCCGTCACATCCTCGCCGTCCATGTGGGTCTGGTCTTGGAGCTCTGCTCCCATCATCGGCTCGGCAAAACCGATCGCCCGGACGATCGTGGCTTCCCTTCCGCTGAGTTTGATATTCCGCATGCATTATTTTTAGCAGCTTCCATACCGGCGTTCTTGCGCCGATGACCGAATCAAAAACCGAAGCTGGGGAGAATGCTTTCCGTCATGGCGCTTTCGAAATCGGGATAGCGCGGCTCCCATCCGAGGTTTCTCAGTTTTCGATTGCTCACCTGCTTGTTGCTTTCGCCGCGTTTGCGCTGGCGCCCAGCGCCTGGATCCGAGACCAACGGCCTTTTCAGCCGCGTGCTGAGCCAATCGTACCCGTTTCTCGCCGTCACTGGCCGGTCCGCGACGAGATTGAAGACTTCGCCCGCGCAGTCGGCTCGCCGGTCCGCCAGCAACAACAATGCTGTGACGATGTCGTCGCGATGGATCTGGTTAATGAGGTGATCGTTCCCCTCCGCCGGCGTCCTGCCTTCCAGCAACCGGCTCAGAAAAAATGAGCGGTGCGGCCCGTGAATTCCTCCCAGGCGTGCGACGATCCCTCCCGCTGCCAGAACCACTTTTTCGGTCTCCCGCAAAATCTTTCCCATCTGGT